>JBJEDL010000080.1:0-66591 GCA_051872035.1 Lepagella sp. | reverse complement strand
TGCTCAAAAATATCCGCCCCTACGACCCCAAAAATTTTAAGGAACGCGCTCTATAGTGCCAGGTCGTAGTTGATGCTCATCAATACGAGCTCGGTGTCGCTGTCGTTGGGGGCTAACTCTTTTGCCCTCTCGGCGTAACCCTTGGCGACAAGATAATATTTCTCTTTGATCTCTTTGCGCTTCTCGACCTCGGCTCCTTCAAGCCTGTTCCAGAGCTCGCGACCGCGCTCATAGAGCTTCTTCGCAGCCTTGGTCAGCGTCTCGGCATTCGCTCCCTTCAGGTCTGCCGCCTTGCAATAGTCGGCAAGGGCCTTGTCAGGCTCGTAATCCCGCTCGTGGATCCATGCCCGCAAGGCATAGAGATGCGACTCGTCGGGATGCAATCCAATCTCCCGATCGGCTATCTCAAGTGCTCCGGCTGTCTTGCCATTATCCACCATAGTCGATATCAAACTGCTGATATAGAGGGGATTCTTCGTGCCATATCGACGATATGCCTCTCTGGCCGATACTTCGATGGCATTCTTTGCCACCGACTCTTTATTCGGATCGCGCATCATGATATTCTTCCATGTCGCTATCTCGAAGATATAGCTCCGCTCTTCGCTGATGCCATGCTCGCGTGCCTTTCCCAATGCCACAGCTGCCGCCTCCATCTCGCCGGCAGAGTATGCCCCGATTCCGGCATAGTAATAACTCTTCGCCATGAGGGAGTCGGGTGTCTCTTTCACACTCTTCATCGCCCAACTTTGCTCCGGCATCTCCCCATAAATCATAAAACTACGGTAGGCCTCAGGATAATATTTTCGCTTGTTATACATCTCTACACCATAGCGATAATAATCGCTATGGTGTAGGTTAAGACTCTTGGCGATCTCTTTGGAATATTTCACCTTCGCACGCCCCTTGCCATCGATGGTAGTGTCGAGTTGCAATGCCCGGAGATAATTGTCATAGCCATCGCAGAGCTCGCGATTCATCTCAGCCACATCGGCAAGTTTGTCGCCGGGATTGATCTTCCGCTTGGTCTCGCGAACTTCAAAGGCTGAGATCTCCAATTTCCCCGCCAAATAATAGGCACGAAGCAGGTCGGGGCAAGCTGAGTCTTGCTTGGCTTCACTTACCAAGCGGCGCGACTCTTCCAGTTTGTCGAGCTTCCCGATGCCGGCTGATGCACGCTTCAGCTCGTTCTGTCCACTCATCGGCACTATTGCCATGAGTGCCATAATCGCCGTTATAGTTCCTTTTATTCGTCTCATTGTTATGATTCATGCCCGGCAGGGCTTTTTGAGTAAGTTGCGTTTAGAACTCCACACCAAGTCGGATGGTAAAGCCATCGAGACTATATGGGTCTGCCGGCCTATACGGATTCTTCATCTTCTGAAGCGTATAACCGAGTCCGGCAGTGAATCTCTTCCACTTCACACCCGCCACAGGCGAGAAATAGAGTCCGCCGATGCCATCGATATCGGGAGATCCTCCCAGCCTGATGTCCAAGAAGGAGGTGACAACACCCAGGTTATAACGACCTTCGACATCAAAATAGATGGGCATTGCCAAACTCTCCACATCCCAATAATAGTGAAGTCCGATACCTCCACCCACGAAGAGGTAGGGGTTTACCACATAACCATGTGTCGTAGACACTTCAAAGTGGCTTTCACCATGACGAGCTGCCCCAATACCCAGGTCCACAGCTCCGCGATATCCGCCTGCATTTGCCATTCCGACACATGCCAATAGAGCCACTGCTGCAATCAAAATTCTCTTCATACTCATAAGTTTTTAATTTATTTATGTGTTTCTAAATTTGCCACTGTTCCCCAAAAAAAGTTTTGCTTTGGGGCTTCACTGTTTTATTATCTAACAAAGAGAGCCCGCTGTCGGTTGCGGCGGGCTCTCTTTATAATAGGGTAGGAGTGATTACTTGTTGGGGAAGAATGTATCGAGAGCATAGTTGATGCGCTCCAATACATCGTCTACACCACCATTGTTCGGATCCATGGCTTGTGCCTTCTCTGCAAATGCCTTGGCTGCCTCGAAGTATTTAACCTTTACTTCCTGACGCTTCTCCGGCTGATTGCCTTCAATGGCGTTCCAAATCTCAGATCCGCGGTTGTAGACCTTCTTGGCGGCTCTCTCCAGAATATCGTAGGTGGCACCCTCGAACTCTGCTGCCTTGCGATAATCCTCTACTGCAGCTTCTTCGTCGCCCTTACGCTCCTGGATCCATGCTTTGGTGGCATAGAGTCCCGGCTCGTTGGGTGTCTGTGCAAGCTGGCCATCGATCAGTGCCAATGCCTCGTCATATTTCTCTTTGTTGACAAGCGATGTGGCAAGGTTATTGATGAACACCAAGTTCTGGATGCCGAATCTTTCATAACCTGCCTGTGCTATCTCGTCGATCATTGCCTCTGCTTCTGCGGCCTTGCTCTCGTCGCGGTTGCTGATGTTCTGCCATGTAGCGATCTCATAGATATAGCTCTGCATATCTTTGATGTTGTTGAGACGCGCTTTCTTCAGAGCCACTGCTGCCTCGGGAAGGTTATTGCTCGAGTAGGCGCTGATACCTGCATAGTAATATGCCAATGCTCTGGTGGTGTCGGCCACGGCTTGGATTTTGCTGTCTGCCCATTCCATGCCCGGCATGTCGCCATAGATCATAAAGGCATTGTAGGCCTCGGGATAATATTTCTTCTGGTTGTAGAACTCGGCTGCCGATGCATAGTAGGCGTCATGACGCTGGCAGAGAGTCTTCGACATATCCTTGAGATATTTGCCACTCTTGCCCTTCTCGTCGGGTACTGCATCAAGGGGCATGGCCTGCATATAGTATTCATAACCATTGAGAAGTTCATATCCCATCTCCACCGGATCGACTGCCGGATCTTGTGGATTGATGAGTTTCTTGTTCTCTCTCTGCTTGAAGGCATCAAACTCGATCTTGCCTGCTACATAATAGGCGCGTGCCTGCTGTTGGGGTGTCCCCTGCTCTTCTATGGCCTGTTTGGCCAAGACGCGTGCATCTTCGATCTTGTCAAGTTTGCCCGAAAGTTTGGATGCTTGTTCCACTACCGGCTTCTGTGCACTCATGCTTGCTACTGATGCTACGCATAGCGCTAAAGTCACGATTTTTTTCATAATGGTATCTTTTTTGTTGTTAACTTTTTCTCTACTTGTTTAACTTTTAACTTTTGACCTCTATTAGTGCAGTTGGTTTATTCCTCTGCATTTTCTTCTGCATCGGTTTCGGCTCCTTCGGCAGTGTCGACATCCTCTTCAGGTGTCACCTCTGTCGGGGTAGCACCGTCGACGATATCTTCAGAATATTCTGCGATCTCCTCTTCGGCAGGGTCGGAGTCTACCTTGCAGACTGAAGCGATGGTGCCGCCGCGCTTGTTGAGGTCGATGAGCTTAACTCCCTGTGTGGCGCGGCCCATCACTCTGACATCTGCGACAGAAAGGCGAAGTGTGATGCCACTCTGGTTGATGATCATCAGGTCGTTGTTGTCGTTGACATTCTTGATTGCTATCAAGTCGCCGGTCTTCTCAGTGATGTTGATAGTCTTCACACCCTTACCGCCACGGTTGGTGATGCGGTAGTCGTCGAGTGCCGAGCGCTTGCCATAGCCATTGCTCGATACCACCATCACTGTTTCGTCGGGTGCACCGGTCATGGTGATCATACCGATCACTTCATCACCCTCTTCGAGGGTCATCGCCTTGACACCCTGCGAGATTCGTCCCTGGGCGCGTACTCCCTGCTCGTTGAAGCGGATGGCTCGCCCACTGCGGTTAGCCATAATAATCTCGCTGTTGCCGTCGGTAAGACGTACGTCCACCACTTCGTCATCCTCGCGCATCACGATCGCATTCACGCCGATGGAGCGAGGACGGGAGTAGGCGGCAAGTGAGGTCTTCTTGATGAAACCTAACTTCGTGCCGAACACCAAGTTATGGGTGGCGGTAAATTCCTGGTCGGTCAGATCTTTAACGCGGATGAAGGCATTCACCTTGTCGTCGGCATCGATCTGAAGCAGATTCTGGATGGCGCGTCCTTTCGAGTTCTTTGCCCCTTCGGGTATCTCGTAGACTCTCAGCCAGTAGCAACGTCCCTTCTCGGTGAAGAAGAGCATGTGATTATGGTTCGTCGCCGGGTAGATGTGCTCGATGAAGTCTTCATCGCGTGTCGAGCTTCCCTTGGCGCCGACGCCTCCTCTATGTTGGGCGCGGAACTCACTCAGCGGCGTGCGCTTGATATAGCCAAGATGGGAGATCGTGATGATCATCGCATCGTCGGCATAGAAGCTCTCAGTGCTGAAGTCGCCCGATTGCAGGTTGATCTTCGTGCGACGCTCGTCGCCATATTTGTCTCTGATCTCCACAAGTTCTTGCTTGATAACTTCGCGAAGTGTGTGATCATTGCTCAGAATTTCATTGTAATAGGCAATAAGATGCATCAATTCGTCATATTCTTGACGTAACTTCTCCATCTCCAAGCCGGTGAGCTGACGGAGTCGCATCTCGACGATGGCGCGTGTCTGGATCTCATCGAGTCCGAAACGCTCGGAGAGTCGCTCGCGTGCCTCTTCAGTGGTCTTGCTGCTGCGGATTATGGCGATCACTTCGTCGATATTATCAGTAGCGATCATCAATCCCTGGAGGATGTGGGCTCGCTCTTCAGCCTTGCGAAGTTCGTAGCGTGTGCGGCGTGTCACCACCTCGCGACGGTGTCCGACGAATGCCTCCAAGATCTCTTTGAGATTCAACGTCTGCGGACGACCATTCACCAGTGCCACGTTGTTGACGCTGAACGACGTCTGAAGCTGGGTCAGCTTGAAGAGCTTGTTCAGCACGACGTTGGCATTGGCATCGCGCTTGATGTCGATCACGATGTTGATCTTGCCGCGTGCCGAGGTGTCGGTAATGTCGGCGATGCCGTCGATCTTCTTCTCTTCGGCAAGCGCATGTATCGATTTCACCAGCTCTCCCTTTAGCACGCCGTAGGGAATCTCGGAGATGACGATCATGTCATGGTTGCCATCATTCTCGATCTCTGCCTTGGCGCGGAGGATGATCCTGCCACGACCCGTCTCGAAGGCATCTTTAACTCCCTGCATGCCATAGATCTCGCCGCCGGTGGGGAAGTCGGGTGCCTTGATGTGTTCCATCAGTCCATCGATGCTGATCTCTGGATTGTCGATCAGTGCTATCGAGGCATTAAGCGATTCCGTAAGGTTGTGGGGTGGCATATTCGTAGCCATACCCACAGCGATACCTGAGGCTCCATTCACCAGTAGGTTCGGTATACGGGTCGGCAATACTGTCGGCTCCATCAGTGTGTTGTCGAAGTTGGGCATGAAGTCCACGGTCTCTTTGTCGAGATCGCGAAGTAGCTCTTCTCCCATCCGCTCTAATTTCACCTCCGTATAACGCATCGCTGCCGGAGAGTCGCCGTCGATCGATCCAAAGTTACCCTGGCCGAATACCAACGGATAGCGCAACGACCATTCCTGAGCCATTCTTACCATCGTTAGATAGATCGAGGAGTCGCCATGCGGGTGATATTTACCCATCACTTCTCCTACTATTCTCGCCGATTTCTTCGTATCGCCTGAATAGGTGTTGCCCAACTCATTCATGCCAAACAATACCCTGCGATGCACAGGCTTGAAGCCGTCTCTTACATCCGGTAGAGCTCGCGACACTATCACCGACATGGAGTAGTCGATGTAGGCACTCTTCATCTCCGATTCTATATTGATCGGTATTATTCTTTCGTCTACTTGCATTATACTTTGTTTCGGTTTGTTTCTTCTATTTTAAGCACCATTATGCCCCTATTCGGAACATGGCACTTTAACACACAAAATTACAAAAAAATTATGACTTTTCCCCTATTTTTCGCATAAAAAATAAGCAGATACCATTATCTCAACGGTATCTGCCTGCATTTCCTTGTTATTATGATAATTATTATGAGATTTTTCTTTACTTCTCGTTTTTGATGAGCGTATTCTTATTTATTCCACAGGCTTATAGTCTATGGTCAGCTTTTCGTCGCCTTCATGATAGTCGGCCATGATCGTGCCCCCTATTTGTGACTCGGCGTTGAGTCGCAACATTATCTCTGCCAACTCATCTTCCAGGTATTTCTGGATCGAACGCTTCAGCGGACGAGCTCCAAAGTTCTTGTCGTAGCCCTTGTCGGCGATAAATTTCTTCGCCGAGTCGCTCAGCTCGAGTCGGTAACCAAGTTTCTCGACGCGTCCCATAAATTCGCTCAGCTCGATGTCGATGATCTTGGAGATCGCTTCGTAGTCGAGAGGATCGAACATGATGATGTCGTCGACACGGTTCAAGAACTCGGGTGAGAAGGCGCGATTCAACGCCTTGGAGATCACACTGTGTCCCTGCTCTTTGCTCACTTCGCCGGAGTTGAAACCGACTCCGCCTCCAAAGTCTTTGAGCTGACGTGAGCCTACGTTGCTCGTCATGATCAAGACGGTGTTCTTGAAGTCGATCTTGCGTCCCAAGGAGTCGGTGAGACGTCCTTCGTCCATAACCTGAAGCAGAAGGTTGAATACGTCGGGATGAGCCTTCTCGATCTCATCGAGCAGCACCACTGAGTAGGGCTTTCTCCTCACTTTCTCGGTGAGCTGTCCACCCTCTTCGTAGCCGACATAGCCCGGAGGTGCCCCCACCAAGCGCGATACGCTGAATTTCTCCATAAATTCACTCATATCGACCCTCAGCAGTGAGTCGGTGGAGTCGAACATATATTCCGCCAATTTCTTGGCAAGAAGGGTCTTACCTACGCCCGTGGGACCTAAGAACATGAAGACGCCGATAGGCTTGTTGGGGTCTTTCAAACCGATGCGGTTGCGCTGGATGGCTTTCACCACCTTCCGGATGGCCTCGTCTTGGCCGATGACACACCCCTTGAGGCTCTCTCCCATCTTCAGCAGACGAACTCCCTCGGCTTGCGCGATGCGCTGGGTCGGAACTCCGGTCATCAGTGCCACTACCTCTGCCACCTTCTCGGCATCCACCACCTGTCGCTCGCTGTTGAGACCTTTCTCCCATTCCTCTTTGGCGCGATTTAATTCCTCTTTGGCTTTCAATACTTCGTCGCGCAGTGACGCAGCTCGCTCGTAGTCTTGTGCCTTGGCTGCCGCCAATTTCTCTTGGGTGAGCTCGTCGACTCGCTTCTCGAGATTGTCGATCGCTTCGGGCACTACGATATTGGTGATATGTACGCGGCTGCCCGCCTCGTCGAGTGCGTCCAACGCCTTGTCGGGGAAGGTGCGGTCGCTCACATAGCGCTCGGTCAGTGATACGCATGCCTCCAAGGCTTCGTCGGTGTAGGTCACGTTGTGGTGATCTTCATATTTACACTTGACTTGGCGCAAGATCTCCAAGGTCTCTTCGGGGGTGGTCGGATCGACGATCACTTTCTGGAAGCGTCGCTCCAAGGCGCCATCTTTCTCGATGTTCTGACGATATTCGTCGAGCGTCGTCGCACCGATGCATTGGATCTCGCCACGCGCCAACGCCGGCTTCAATATGTTGGCGGCATCCATCGATCCACTCGTGTTGCCGGCGCCCACTATCGTGTGAAGCTCGTCGATGAAGAGGATGATGTCTTTGTTCTTCGAGAGCTCATCGAGCACTGCCTTGATGCGCTCTTCGAACTGGCCACGGAATTTAGTGCCTGCCACCATCGAGGCCATATCCAGCCCGATCACACGCTTGTTGAAAAGCACGCGAGACACTTTGCGCTGCACGATGCGAAGAGCCAACCCTTCGACGATCGCCGATTTGCCGACTCCCGGCTCGCCGATCAGCACAGGATTGTTCTTCTTGCGTCGTGACAAAATCTGAGCCAAGCGCTCGATCTCTTTCTCTCGACCCACCACCGGATCCAAGTTGCCCTCGGATGCCGCTTTGGTCATGTCGTAGCCATATTTGTCTAAGGCCGGTGTGTCACTCCCTTTGCCTCGCTGCTGTCGTGACTTCATGCCCGAGCCTCCCTGTCCTGACGCCTCGGAGCGATTGCCGGACTGGCCCCCCTCCGATTTGCCATCTTCTTCGAAGAGTAGCTCGTCTTCTTCATCGTCCGACTTCATGTCGCTCGGCATCTCTCCGACGTTGATACCCTGGATGGTGATGTTGAAGTTCAGGTATTTATCTTTGATGTCACGGAGCACCTCGGAGTCCATGCCATTTTTGTCATTGACAAGCGCCATAAAGAGGTGCTCGCTGCCGATCACTCGCATATTCATCTTGCGTGCCTCGGAGGTGGCAAGTTGAAGGAACCTCACCCCGGAGAGGGTGATCGCATATTTCTCGTCGAAGAGGGTAGTGGTGTCTTGCGGCTCGGGCTGATGCCTGAGTGACTCCTCGATCTCTTCGATCACTTTGTCGATATCAACATTGACCCGACTCATGATCTTGTATGCCACGCCGTCACGGTCTCGAAGTGCCGCCAGCATAAAGTGTTCGGGCATGATCACACGCGATCCCGTGCGCTTTGCCTCTTCGAGGGCAAGCTCAAGTACGGGTAAAAATTGCTTTGAATAGTCGTTGCTCATCTATATTGGATGTTTGTTCAACCTATATACCGCAAATGTCGTGCCAATTTTGCAATTTTACCCGATTTTTTTCTCCTTTTATATATTTTTTGCTATTTATGCCACGTTTTCTTTGCCTGCTGTCAGTGCTCTCAGCTCTGTGTAATTCGCTCTATATCAGTCCTGCTATCTGATAGGTGAGCCATGCCAAGAGCCATGCCAAGCCGGTGTTGTAGAGGATGGCGAAAAACATATACCCCCAGCTCTCGGTCTCGCGCCTGATTGCCACTAATGTCGCAATGCAGGGGAAGTAGAGCAACACGAAGACCATGAATGCCAACGCGGAGGCAGGCGTGAAGGGTGCCTTGCCTGTCACTCGTGAGGGGGTCTGTAGCCGCTTCTCTAAGGAGTCGGAGGCATCCTCCCCTCCATATAATACTCCTAAGGTGGAGACTACTGTCTCTTTGGCTGCCGCTCCTGCCAGAAGTGACACACTTGTCTGCCATTCAAATCCAAGTGGGCGGACTGCCGGCTCGATCGCTTTGCCGATGCGCCCCAAAATGGAGTGCTCTTGCTGATATTCAGAGGTGGCGATGGCATCGATCTCTTCTGCTGTAGGTGCCGTCTCGGCTGTCGATAATTCTTTGGCTATGTCGGCACGATAGTCGGCCGGTACGTCACTGAGATCGTAGTGGGGGAAGTAACTGAGTGCCCAAATGATGATAGAGGCCACCAAGATCAAACCTCCCATCTTGCGAAGGTATTGGTCGGCTTTGCTCCACATGTTGCGCATCGTAGCCTTAAACGTCGGAATGCGGTAGGGTGGCAGCTCCATCACGAAGGGGGTCTCATCTTTCTTGAACCATACCTTGCGCATAAGTCGCGCCGTCAACGCCGCCACCAAGATGCCCAAGAGGTAGAGCCCCACGAAGACTACAGCCCCATATTGCGGGAAGAATGCTCCGGCCAGAAGCACATAGATCGGAATTCGCGCCGAACAACTCATGAAGGGATTGATCAGGATTGTGATCAGTCGACTCGATTTGCTCTCGATGATGCGTGTCGACATCACTGCCGGTACGTTACACCCGAAGCCCATGATCATCGGTATGAAGGATTTGCCATGCAGCCCCATCTTATGCATCAGCCGGTCCATGATGAAGGCAACGCGTGCCATATAACCGGAGTCTTCCATGAAACTGATGAAGGCGTAGAGTATCAAAATGTTGGGCAGGAATACGATCACGCCTCCCACGCCTCCGATCACGCCATCCAAGAGCATATCTTTCAGCGGACCGTCGCTAAGCACGCGGTCGAGCATCCCGGAGATCCATCCCACCAATGATTCGATCCATCCCATCGGATAGCTACCCAATTGGAATGTCGCCCAGAACATCAGCCACATGGCAGCGATGAAGAGGGGGAATCCAAAGAGCTTGCTTGTCACCACAGCGTCGATTAGCTTGGTGTTGTCGTTATGGCGCTCTTCGCCGCCACTCATCGTCTCGCGGAGTGCCCCCTGCACGAAGCCATATTTGTCGGCAGAAATCGCCGAGGTCGTATCTTCATTGATGCCTGCCGAGATCTTTCCCTCTTCTTCGCGACGCATCTCTTCCCAACGCGGGTAGGAGGGGTTGTCGCGAAGCGTGGATTCGATCTCCGGATCATGTTCCAGGAATTTGATCGCCATGAAGCGGGGGGAGATATGCTCGGTGACACCCGGGTCGCTCTTGAACTCTCGATTCATCCTCCCCACTGCCGATTCGATCACAGGATTCATGCGGATATGGATGTGGCGTGTCACCGGGTTGCGCATTTCATACACTTCGATCACTCGCTCCAGAAGATCTTCGACACCCCAGCCGGTTGCAGCTATCGTCGGTACGATTGGCACGCCCAACATCTTGCCAAGGGAGTCATGGTCTAACTGTATGCCCGATTTCTTTAACTCGTCATACATGTTCAGACACATCACCATAGGCAGGTTCAGGTCGATCAATTCGGTTGTGAGATAGAGGTTGCGCTCCATGTTCGAGGAGACTACTACATTGATGATCACGTCGGGTGTCTCTTGTCGCAGATAGCGCATCACATAGAGCTCTTCGGGGGAGTAGGCTGAGAGGGAATAAGTGCCCGGCAGGTCGACGATATTGATATGATACCCATGATATCGGATATGTCCCTCTTTGGCCCCTACGGTCACTCCGGCATAGTTGCCCACATGTTCGCGGGCCCCCGACACATGGTTGAACAGTGAGGTCTTGCCGCAGTTGGGGTTGCCGATCAGCGCAACGTTGATGATCTTGTCGAGGCGTAGACGCACCGGCACATTACATTCATCATTCTCTGCCACTTCCGGCAGGTTCTCCGCATTTTCTTCCCGGTTTTGCCAGTCTTCGAGTAGCTCGACTTCGATCAGGTTCGCCTCAGCGCGCCGCAACGACACCTCATAGCCCATTAAGGCATATTTCACAGGGTCTTGGAGTGGCGCATTCAACACTACCTTTATCTCGCGTCCTCTTACGAATCCCATCTCCATCACCCTCTTGCGGAAGGCGCCATGTCCCAATACTTTGGTTATAACGCCGGTCTGTCCCGGCTTTAATTCCGACAACTGCATAATTCCTCCAATTTTTTATCAGCACACCATAACCGGCGTACTCTACAATACAAAATTACTCACTATAATCCCCACAAACAAATTTTAACCACCTTTTTTTACACAAAAATTATGAATTTCCCGAAGGATTCTTCCTGCCCCGATGACAATGATTAGAGATTTATGCGACAAATTTACGATTAATTTTATATCTTTGTAAATGAAATTCAAATGATTCAAACATTATGTTGCTGTTGATGCTAATCCATACGCTGAAGCTATGTATCAAAGCTTAGAAAACGAACTCCCTCACTTTGTGCAGTTTGATAACTATGAATCGCAAATCCAAGCAATTATTAAAATGATTGCTACAAGAAAAATGAAAAGTGTGGGAATCTTTGTGCCAAATAACGAAAGAGTCCTTTCTCTTATGAAATCATTTACGGAACATAAATTCGTTTGTGAATTTAAATATAATGCAGGTCTCAATGACAATCGGAATAGAGATGATCTTGATTTTTCTTCTGATAAACCGAAATAAATGACATATCATAGCGCTAAAGGTCTCCAATTTGAAACGGTTATCTTGCCTTTTTATGAAGGCACTAATGATAAGGAAACGCAAAAGGCTCGTTATGTTGCTATGACAAGATCTATAGATTCTTATATATGTAATGTATGTCGGAAGTGAATTGAATAATCATTTAAAGAAAGTCCCATCGCATCTTTATAACTCTGAATTATAGCATTATAAATGATTGTAGAACACCAATTATTAACAATTGCTTGTATATAATTTTTCTAACTCACTATGACGAATTCCTTTGTCAACATCATTACGTGTAAGATGACAGGCTTTCAAAGGGTTATCCTATCATCTTCTTTGGGGATAATATAGCCTGAACCCCTTGAATGCAAACGTTTTATTTATGCTATTGGGATATTAAAGTTACTCACAAGAATTAAGATGTGGCGTTATGGATTCTCTTAACATAAGAATCAATGTGATGATAGAACCTGCAAACGGAACCAACCTCCATAAAAAATGCCAACCGCTTAAGCCTGAATCATGTAGTCTTCTTATAGAAACTGATATGAATGGACAAGTTAGTCCCAATATCCCAACAAACCATAAAAACATTACTGAATATAATTGTATACCCAAATCCCCTAAAATGAAACAGATTAATGGTAATACTATTAGTATAAAAAAGTATATACTCCAAAACCACCAATATTCACTTTTGGTTGCTGTTCCTTTAAAATCTGCATATTTATTAAAAACACAGGTTTTAAAACTTTCGATTATAGTCATAATTTTACATTTTTTGTCATGATTATATTTTGCGAATTAGGAGAATTTTATAGCCGACTAAGTGACTCTATCTTTTCCCTAATTCTTTCCATTTCTATCTGTTGTTTGCGCAAAGATACAAATATTTCTTGAAAAAGCGTCAGAAATCTACGGATAAATTTTGTTTTTGCCGTAGTTTTCTGACGCTTGGGCTATGTGTCGGCTTTGATGCGGACCGCTATTTTATTTAGATTCTGCCGGCTTGTTAGATTCCGCTGGCTTGGCGGCTGATTTCAGGTGCTTGTCGAGGAAGCGGAAGAAGGTGCGCTGCCATAAAATCGCATTCTGTGGCTTTAATACCCAGTGATTCTCATCGGGGAAGACGAGCATCTCTGCATCCAATCCGCGCATCTTCGCTGCGTTGAACGCCATCATACCCTGCGACGCCAAGATGCGATAGTCGAGCTCGCCGACTGTGATCAGCATCGGTGCCTCCCAACGATCCACGTAGAGGTGGGGCGAGTTGGCGTAAGTACGCTGTGCCACGGCATTCGCTTTGTCCCAATAGGGACCGCCAAGATCGAAGTCGGCAAACCACATTTCTTCCGTCTCAAGATATTGTGACTCTACGTTGAAGATGCCGGCATGTGCTACAAGGGCTGCATAGCGACCATCATTGTGTCCTGCCAACCAATATACCGAGAATCCACCATAGCTGGCGCCGATGGCTCCTACATGTTCGGCATCTACGTAGGGTCGCGATTTGATATAGTCGGTGGCGGCATAGTAGTCTTGCATGTTCTGACCACCATAATCGCCCGAGATCTCGCGATTCCATTCCGTGCCGAAACCGGGTACGCCATGTCGGTTGGGCGCTATCACGATATAGCCGTGGGCTGCCATAATCATAAAGTTCCATCGATAGCTCCAGAACTGGCTCACTGCTTGCTGTGGCCCACCCTGGCAGTAGAGGATTGCCGGATATTTCTTGTTAGGATCAAAGTCGGGGGGAAGGATCTCCCAGCAGGTCATCTCTTTGCCATCGGTGGTCGGCACGATCACCTTCTTCACTTCGCCAAGCTTCAGCTGGTCGAGAAGTCCTTTATTGGCAGTGGTGAGTTGCTTTACACCCTGCTTGTTGACGGCATACACCTCATTGGGTTCACGCATGGAGTGGCGCAAGGTGATGGCATTCTCATTGTCGATCGGAGTGACGGTGGCATAGTCATACTGCCCGGCGGCGATGGTGTCGATACGACAGTCGTTGACATCAATCGTAAACACCGGCTCTGTGCCCTGGTAGTATCCGGTGAACCATATCTTCTTGCCATCCTTACCCCAGGCGATATTCTCGGGCCAATAGTCCCAATTTTCAGTTAGATCGCGGCTCTGACGTGTCGACATATCCATCACCATCAGACGCTTCTTATCGCTCTCATACTTGGCGGTGGGCATCGATAGCCATGCCAAGCTCTTGCCGTCGGGCGAGAACACCGGGTCGGTGTCATAGCCGGGGAAGCCTTCGCCCGTGAGCTGCTCGGTCTTGCCGCTTGCCAAGTCATAGAGATAGAGGTTGGAGTCGGTGGAGAAAACATAGTCTTTTCCCTTCAGCTTGCGGCTGACATATACCAGCTGCTTGCTGTCGGGAGTCCATGCGAATGACTCAGCGCCGCCGAAGGGTCGCATCGGACACTCATAAGGTTCGTCGGCCATGATATCCTTACCCTCTTTTACCTTATTGCCTTCGATCTCTGCCAAGAAGGGATGGGGTAGCTTGCTCACCCATTCATCCCAATGCTTGTAGCCAAGGTCGTCGATCACCTTACCTGTAGTCTTCGGAAGATCTTTGTAGAGATCTTCATCAGGCTTGTGGAAGTCGTCGATGGCTGAGGCGTAGATCACATGCTTTCCGTTGGGGCTGATCTTGAAACTCTCGATGCCGCGAGCTTCGGAACTCATCTTCTGCTCGCCGCTGCCATCGGGCTTGATGCTATAGATCTGCATCGTCTCGCTCTCCTTGTCCATACGCAAGAAGGCGATGCGCTCGCCATTCTCGATCCATTGAAGATTCGACTCGGAGCCCGCTGTCTTCGTGAGTCGCTTCATCTCGCCACCCTCGGCCGAAATCAAATAGATCTCAGCATTGCCCTTGTTCTCTGCTATGTCTTCATAGCTCATGGTCAGTGCTATCTGCTTGCCATCGGGTGAGGGTACTGCCTCTGTGATGCGTCCGAAGGCTTCCAGCACTTCAGGAGTCAGCATCCCATCCTCTACCTTTACTTCAGGTTTCTCGATGATTTTCTCTTGTTCGCCCGTCCCGGAGCATCCACTCAAGACCATGGGCATCAACATTGCACACATTGTCAGATTTGTCTTGTTCATAATCTCTTTGTGTTTTTGTAATGATATTATTTTTTATGATTATAGTTCTTATTTTTCCATGTCCGGCCGGCATCCCGGCGATTGCCTCTCTCCGGCTTGTTGCCATAGAGGGCTTCCACCAGATCGGGACGATGCATCTTCCTCAGTTCGGCGATGATCTCCCCGCGACACTCCGGCTTCCACCAGAAGAAGAATTGCCGCTGGGCCAATTTCTCGCGCTCTCCGCGGGCGGTATACATTTTCTCCCCGGTGTAGGGATGATAGCCGGTGTAGTAAATCTCCGTGGCGACCGTCATTGGTGTCGGTGTAAAATCTTGCACTTGTTCGAGCTGAAAGTTCAGTCCCTTGGTGATGGCGGCAAGTTCCGCCATGTGCTCTTCGCGACATCCGGGATGCGAGGAGATGAAGTAGGGGATGAGTTGCTGGCGCAATCCCTCTTCGGCATTGACACGGTCGAAGATGCGCTTGAATTTGCGAAATTGCTCGAAACTCGGCTTGCGCATACATGCCAAGACTTCGTCGGCTGTATGCTCCGGTGCCACCTTCAGTCGCCCGCTCACATGTCGCGCTATCAACTCGTGGATGTATTCTCGGTTGACGGCATCGACTGCCGTGTCGCCACTCGGATGCATGGCGAGATCATAACGCACACCGCTACCGATAAATGATTTCTTTACCCCTGGCATTGCATCCACCATCCGATATACTTCCATGAGTCGACTATGGTCGTTGTCGAGGTTGGGACAGGGCTTGGGATGAAGACAGGAGGGGCGAACACAACGACTGCATATACCACGGTCTTTACCTCCCATGCCATACATATTGGCAGAGGGCCCTCCCAAGTCGGAGATATATCCCTTGAAGTCATCCATGCGGATGACTTGACGCACTTCCCGCTCAATAGATTCTTTTGAGCGGGAGGCAATAAATTTCCCTTGATGGGCTGATATTGTGCAGAAGGCGCATCCCCCGAAACATCCGCGGTGCATGCACACCGAGTGGCGGATCATCTCGTAGGCGGGAATCACCTTCCCTTTGTAGCGAGGGTGGGGGAGTCGTGTGTAGGGGAGATCGAAGGTGGAGTCGATCTCTTCGGTGGTCATCGGCGGATACATAGGGTTGATCTTGACCCTATGTCCATTTGCCTCTTGCCAGATCACTCTCCCCTCATATTTATTTGATTCTTCTTCGACATGTCGGAAGTTGAGCGCTTGCAGTTTCTTGTTCTTCAGGCAAGCTTCGTAGGAGTGGAGCACGATGTCTCCCTCTTGTGGCTCTTCGCGGCTCAGGAAGGCTGTTTGAGGCACGTCGGTGATGTCACCGATCTTCTCCCCCTGCTCTATGCGGCGTGCCAAGGCGAGCATCGTCCGCTCTCCCATGCCATAGCACACCATGTCGGCTGCCGATTCGCAGAGTATCGAGGGGCGCAACCGATCTTCCCAATAGTCATAATGTGCCACGCGGCGAAGGGAGGCTTCGATACCTCCCGCTATCACCGGCACGTCGGGATAGATCTCTTTCAATATCCGGCTATAGACGATAGTAGGCATGTCGGGGCGCATACCATGTCTTCCCCCTGCCGTGTAGGCATCGTCATGTCGCAGACGGCGATTGGCGGTGTAGTGATTCACCATCGAGTCCATCGCTCCGGCGGTAACACCGAAGAAGAGACGGGGCTCACCAAGCTTGCGGAAGTCGCGCAGATCATCCCGCCAGTTGGGCTGCGGTACTATCGCCACCCGATAGCCGGCTTGCTGCAACACTCGCCCGATCACCGAAGCCCCAAACGATGGATGGTCGATATAGGCATCTCCCGTGAAGAGGATGATGTCTGCACGATCCCAGCCCTGCATCGCCATCTCTTCGCGTGTGGTCGGTAGAAAGTCACTCTTTAATGCCATAATCTGTTACCCCCTCTATTTTATTTATCATCTTGATCGCAATTCTCTTCTCTCTCTCTCGACTCTTTGATCTCCACCAGACGCATCAGCTCGTCGCGAAGTTGTGCCGCTTCGACGAAGTCGGTGCGCTTGGCGGCTGCCACCATCCGACTCTTCAGATTGTCAATCTGATGGTCGATCTCATCCTCGGTCATATATTCGAGCACCGGATCGGCGGCATACATACTGCGCTGCTCCTCTTCGATATAGGGACGAGGAGCAGAGACCGAAGCCGGAGTCTCCGGGGCGATGGTCATCCGCTCGCGGGTGATTTTCTTGCCTCGCATGCTCATACCCTCTTTCGGCTCGTAGAGATCCAAAAGGTCGTTGCCACCCTCTTTGATGATCGGAGTGGGGGTGATGCCATGCTCTTCGTTATAACGCATCTGCTTGGCGCGACGGCGCTCGGTCTCGTCGATGGTGCGCTGCATGGAATCGGTTACCTTATCGGCATACATTATCACCTTGCCATGCACATTGCGCGCCGCACGTCCCGCCGTCTGGGTCAGCGACCGATGATTGCGCAAGAAACCCTCTTTGTCCGCATCAAGTATCGCCACAAGACTCACCTGCGGCAAGTCGAGTCCCTCTCTCAGCAGGTTGACTCCCACCAAGACATCATAGATACCTTCGCGAAGATCTTCGAGGATGCGGATGCGGTCGAGCGTGTCGACATCGCTATGAATATAGGCAGAGTTGATGCCCCATTTCCCAAGATGATTGTTGAGCTCTTCTGCCATGCGCTTGGTCAGCGTCGTCACCAATGTGCGCTCGTCGCGCTCGATGCGCAGACGTATCTCTTCCATCAGATCGTCGATCTGATTCTGGGTCGGGCGAACCTCAATCTCCGGGTCGAGCAGACCCGTCGGGCGGATTACTTGCTCCGTAAATATTCCCTCGGTCTGCTGCATCTCATAGTCGCCTGGAGTGGCACTCACATAGATCACCTGTGGTGTAAGACCCTCAAATTCCTCAAATTTCAAAGGACGATTGTCGATAGCTGCCGGAAGTCGGAAGCCATATTCCACCAAGTTCATCTTGCGCGACAGGTCGCCGCCATTCATGCCTCGAAGTTGAGGCACGGTGACATGGCTCTCGTCGATGATCGTCAGGAAATCCTTGGGAAAATAGTCCAAGAGGCAGAAGGGGCGCATCCCCGGCTCGCGCCCGTCGAAATAACGGGAGTAGTTCTCGATGCCGCTGCAATGTCCCAATTCTTTGATCATTTCGACGTCGTAGGTCACGCGCTCGCGAAGTCGCTCAGCCTCAAGGATTCTCCCCTCGCGCCTGAAAAACTCACACTGCGCTCCTAAGTCCAACGTGATCTGATCGATAGCCTGCATAGTCCGCTCTTTGGACGCTACGAAGATGTTGGCAGGATAGATCTTAAAGCCCTCAAGACTCGTGATCACCCCTCCGCTCTCAGGGTCGATGGTCTGTATGCTCTCTATCTCGTCGCCCCAGAACACTACCCGAAGCTGTATTTCTTCGAACGACAACATGATGTCGACCGTGTCGCCCTTGACACGAAACTGCCCATTGCCAAGCTCCGTCTCCGTGCGGCTATAGAGCGAGTCCACCAACTTGCGGAGGAAGGCATTGCGGCTGATGGTCTGGCCCACCGAGATCTCGATCACCGTCTGCGAGAAATCCTCCGGATTCCCCATACCATAGATACAGCTCACCGATGACACTACTACTACATCGCGACGCCCCGATAGAAGGGCTGCCACTGTCGAAAGTCGCAACTTATCGATCTGTGAATTAATCATCAGATCCTTCTCTATATATTTATCCGAACCCGGTATATAAGCCTCCGGCTGATAATAATCATAATAGCTTACGAAATACTGCACCGAATTCTCCGGAAAGAAATTCTTAAACTCCGAATAGAGCTGCGCTGCCAAGGTCTTATTATGAGACAAAATCAACGTCGGACGTTTCACCCGCTCTATCACATTAGCCATCGTAAACGTCTTGCCGCTACCCGTCACGCCGAGCAGCGTCTGAAAGGGTTGTCCCGACAACACGCCGCGCGATAACTCCTCGATAGCCTCCGGCTGATCTCCCGTCGGCACATATTTAGATGTCAACTTAAAATCCATAACTCGCAAATATAACCATTCTTCCCCACCTATCAAAATCCAAACCAAAAAATCCACCCCTCCGACCTTAAAAATTCAAAGGAACGCCCTCTAAATTTTGTTTTCCCAAGTTTTTGGATTACCTTTGTGGATTATTCCGATTTGCCCCTCGCGGGGTGAGGAGGATTTATTTCTAAGTTTTTCTATTTTTTTCGGTAATTTTAAGATTTTAATTGGTAAAAATATGAGAAAAAACATTGTTGCCGGCAACTGGAAAATGAACACTACTCTCGATGAGGGTGTCGAACTCGCTAATGATGTCAATGCTCTCCTCAAGGAGAAGAAGGCTAATTGCGAGGTGATCGTGTGCGTGCCTTTCACTCACCTCACTTCCGTTAACGCCGTGCTCGAACCTGAACTCGTGAAACTCGGCGCTGAAAACTGCTCCGAACATGCCAAGGGTGCTTACACCGGCGAAGTTAGTGCCGCTATGGTGAAGTCTACCGGCGCTCAGTATGTAATCCTCGGTCATAGCGAACGCCGTCAGTATTTCGCTGAAAATAATGAGCAACTCCTGGCTAAGACCAAGATCGCTCTCGAGAATGGTCTCGCTCCCATCTTCTGCGTGGGTGAGGTGCTCGAACAGCGCGAAAACGGATCTTTCAATGAGGTGGTTAAGGAGCAAGTTGAGGCTCTCTTCTCTCTCTCTGCAGAGGAGTTCGCCAAGGTCGTGATCGCTTACGAACCCGTCTGGGCTATCGGCACCGGCAAGACCGCTACTGCTGACCAAGCTCAAGATATGCACGCTCATATCCGTCAAGTCATCGCTGACAAGTATGGCGCTGAAGTCGCTGACAATACTTCGATCCTCTATGGCGGTAGCTGCAAACCATCTAACGCTAAGGAACTCTTCGCTAAGCCCGACGTGGATGGCGGTCTGATCGGTGGCGCTTCTCTCAAGGCTGCTGATTTCCTCGGCATCATCGAAGCTTTCGATAAGTAATGACTTATTCCAAACTCATATCCATTCTGCTCATAGCCGGCACGTCCCTGTGCCCGGCTATGGCGCAGTCTGTCTCTTCCGGCGCCGACACCGACCCTATCTCCAAGATTGAGGCTGAGTCGGAGGGCAACGTTGAGATCGATATCCCCCAAAATATCATCGACCTCCTCCTCAAGGAGCAGGAAGCCAAACCTAAACGCGATAACCTTCGCCCAGGCATCAACAAGATGCCAGGATATCGGATCCAGGTCTTCTGCGACGGCAGCCATCAGTCCAGCCTCGAGTCGCGCGCTCGAGCTCGCGGAAATGCTATCGTGGCCCGTTTCCCAAAGTATCGCGGACAGGTCTACTCTTATTCCAGTTCTCCCAACTGGTATACTCGTGTCGGTAATTTCCGAACCTCGGAGGAGGCTTCTACTGCACTCGCCGAACTAAAACGCGCATTCCCTCAATTTTCCAATCAAATGAGGGTCGTCAAGAGTCAGATCATCATCGTTAAATAATCCCGTTTTTACTCTATCCATTCGCCATTATGGCTGCTCATCCCGCTCATGACCCGGCTCTCGTAGCCGAAATCGCCGCCCATTATGAGGCTATCCTTCGCCTCGTCGGCGAGGATCCCGATCGCGAAGGCCTTCGCAAAACTCCCGTCCGAGCTGCTAAGGCTATGCTCGACGTGACTCATGGTTATCGCGTCGACCCCCTATCTATCGCTCGTCAAGCCATCTTCGAACATGCCGGTTCGAAAATGGTAATCGTCAAGGATATCGAGTTCTATTCCCTCTGCGAACATCATATCCTACCTTTCTTCGGCAAAATCTCTATCGGATATATCCCCGATGGTAAGATGATCGGCCTCTCCAAGTTGGCGCGTATCGTCGATAATTTCGCTCGCCGACTTCAGGTCCAGGAGAGACTCACCGCTCAGGTGTGCCAACTCCTTGCCGAGGCTATGCCCAATAAGGGTGTCATCGTCGCTTGCACTGCTCAGCACCTATGCATGAAAATGCGTGGAGTCGAAAAGCAAGACTCCGCCACCACCACCTACGACTACTGCGGCCTCTTCGCCCAAGACCCCAACCTCCGAAACGAGTTCCGCCAACTCCTCCAAGACTAAATAAATGATTCTGAACTATAATCAAATAGCTGAACTCATTGATACCGGAGAGGGTCTTAATTTGGAAATTAAGGCTTGCAAGGATTCTCTTCCGAAGTCGATATGGGAGACATACTCTGCTTTTGCCAATACACGAGGTGGTATCATTCTGCTTGGATTTACTGAACATAAAGATGCATCTGCTGATGATCGTTTTGAAGTAACAGGCGTAGAGGATGCCAATAAGGTTGTGACCGATTTCTTCAATATCATCAACAATAAGCAAAAAGTAAGTCACAGTGTAATCGTTGATAGTGACGTAAGGATTACACAATTCGATGATAAGGAAATTGTATATATCAATGTCCCTGAAGCCGATTATCGTCAGAAACCGGTATATATCAATAATAATATCCAGTCGGGTACATTTAAACGGGTGCATGAGGGGGATCGTCATGTCTCCCTTGAAGAATTGGCGATGCTTATGCGTGACCGTTCTGATGATATTGACAGTCAGATAATTCCGCATTATGGGATGGACGATATTGATGCTGAGACTTTGCGCAAATACAGACAATCCTTTAAATTTGAAAATCCAGGACACTCGTTTGAGTCGCTTGAGGATAAAGACTTCCTGATAAGAATGGGAGGTTATGCCATAGATCGTCAAAAAGAGCAAGAAGGAGTGACTATGGCCGGCCTATTAATGTTTGGCAAGAGTCTCGCTATTCATGAAAATTTTCCAAATTTTAGAGTTGACTATCTCGACTTGATAGACATTACTCCGGGTGATAGCAAAAAATGGAACGATCGTCTAACTGATGACGGACGATGGGAGGATAATCTATATAACTTTATTTTACTTACAATGCGCAAGCTTCTTTTCACACTTCCAAGTGAAGGAAAACTGCATGGGGTGGTTCGTATAGACGGGGGATTACTCCATGAAGCTGTTAGAGAAGCTTTGATCAATTGTGTGACTTATTGCGATTACAAGCTCGGAGGTGTCCTTAGAGTAGATCGCAAAACGGATAGTATTGTAATGAGAAACCCCGGAATTCTCAGAATCTCTCCTGAGCGCATTTACAATGGCGATTATACTCAGGCCAGAAACAGCACTATCCAACGTATGCTCCGAATGATCGGTATGGGAGACAATATCGGTTCTGGTTTTCAAAAGATCCTTATGTCATGGGCAATGCTGGGACTTCCCCGTCCGGACATCCATGAAGAACAAGAGGTTAATGAAGTTTGGTTGACCTTGCCCCTTATTGACAAAACTGATTGGAATAACCCCTCTCAAGAGGAGGACAAAGAAATTAAAAAGGGCAAAGAAAAGGGCAAAGAAAAGGGCAAAGAAAATTCTTTGTCCCGGATTCCCTCATCCGTAATTGAATCATTGACTGATGTTCAATTTAAAATGTTGAAAGCAATTGATGATAACGAGTCAATCACATTCAGTCACTTAGGTGAGTTATTGGGTTTGTCCCCAAAAGCTTTGAGAGGCCAAAGAACTAAGATAGAAAGCTTAGGCGTTTATCTCGTACGTATTGGCTCAACAAAATCAGGCTCTTGGAAGATTGAATATCGAGGTGAAAGTAAGATTTAGAGCGCACTCTATATTTTTGCTTTTATTCACGTGCCTATTTATGGTGCGTGTTTTTTTTTGTAGCCTTTTTATCTTTATTCTTAATTTTGTTTTTTTAGCCCTCTTTGCGAGGGTGTCTTTCATTCATTTTCTAATCTTATTTTCACTATGGCTACTATCAAAGTTAAATTTCTACCCGATTCTGATCCCGCTCGTCAGGGCGTCATCTGCTACCTGATCTCACACGATCGCCGCTTACGATCCATATCTTCGCCCCACCGACTTTTCCCCGAGGAGTGGAGCTTTAAGCATGCTTCGATCATCTTTCCATCCTCCCGATCTCGCCGTGATTACCTTCACCACATCCACCTCCTCATCGCCTGCGACCTCCGAAGACTGAACCATATCATCGCGCGTCTCGATGGCTCCGGGTTCCATTACACCGCCGACGATGTCGTCAATGAGTTCCTCAGCTTCCGAAGCCAATTCTCCCTATCATCTTTTATGCAGAGCAATATCGATCGCCTGCGCATCAACAATAAGTTGCGCACATCCGAGACCTATCGTTCCGCTCTAAATAGTTTTATGACTTTCCGCCATGGCGAGGATCTCCCACTCGACTATATCTCCTCCGATCTGATCGAGGAGTATGAGGCTTGGCTCAAGTCGCGTGGTCTGCAACTCAACACCATCTCCTTCTATCTCCGCATACTCCGAGCTGCCTACAATCGCGCCGTCGACCTCGGGGCTATCGACGATATACACCCCTTCCACCATGTCTACACCGGCATAGATAAGACCATGAAACGCGCCCTCCCACTCTCTGCCATCAAGCGTATTAAGTCTCTTGACCTCGCTGCCTTCCCCTCGCTCGCTTTCGCCCGAGATATGTTCCTGCTCAGCTTCTATCTCCGAGGCATGAGCTTTATCGATATGTGCTATCTTCGCAAAGCCGACCTCCGAGATGGTTTCATTATTTATCGCCGTCGTAAGACAGGTCAGCAACTCGTGATCCAATGGACTCACGATATGCAAGCCATCCTCGACCATTATCCCAAGAATACTTCAGGATATCTCCTCCCCATCATCCGCCGTCGCGACGGCAACGAACGGCTTTACTATCGCAATGTGGGCTATAACATCAACTATAATCTGCGCAAGGTCGCCGCCATGGCTAAATTGAATTTCCGCCTTACCATGTATGTGGCAAGACACAGCTGGGCCTCTGCCGCCAAAGCCAAGGGTATACCCCTCAGCGTCATCAGCGTCGGCATGGGTCACACCTCGGAGTCGACCACACGCATCTACCTCGCCGACCTCGACACCTCAATAGTCGATCGTGCCAACTCCCAAATCCTTAAAGATTTAAGATAACACATCCATCTCACCGTTGCGTATGCATCACTCTGAGACAGTATGTCTTAGAGCGCTACTGCGTAGCCAATTACTAATTCCTATCTCCTAATTCCTAATTATCTAAGGCGTCTCTTCATGTAGAAGCGGCGGGTCCGTAGCCACATCAGCCCCGCCCCGACTATCTGTGCCCCCGCCGTGAAGGCAAAGGCTGACGTATATCCCAAATATTCGATCAGCACGCCTCCCGACAGTATGCCGAGTCCCATGCCCAGATCCCACGATGTCAGTATCGTCGAATTCGCTGTGCCACGCTGGTCGTGGCGTGCCAAGGAGATGAACATATTAAGAAATGCCGGATACATTCGTCCGTTGCCAAGTCCGATCAGTAGCGCCGATACATAGTATGCCCACTCTCCGGGCGACATCACAAAGAGCGTATAGCCCACCGAGCTCACCAAGCACCCCTGAATGGCATTCTCCGTCAAATGTCCCTCGTGCAGTGACTTCGCCCCATAGAGTCGCGACACCACAAGCCCGATAGATAGCAAGGCGAAGAAGCCCCCGGTGCCGTTGGTGATGCCAAACACCTCTTTCCCATATATCGCCACATAGTTGCTCATCACTCCCCAGCAGAGTCCGAAGAGCAGTATGTTGATCGCCAAAAGCCAAGCCCGTGTCAGAAAGAAATGGTCCATGCTGATATGAGGCTTCCCCTCCACGCGCCGTCGTGCCGGAAGCTTGATCGTAGTGGTGCAATAGAAGCCGATACCCGCCACGATCAGTGAGATCCAGAAGAGCAATCGAAAGTCGTCGGTCAGCGTATAGAGCCAGATACCGGCTGAAGGGGCTATCGCCATCGCCAAGTTATTGCTCAGACCATAATAGCCGATACCCTCGTTGCGCCGAGAGGAGGGCAACGCATCGATAGCCACCGTGCTGTTCGCCACCGTCGCCGAACCGAATGGCAACCCATGAAACGTACGGACGATACCGAACAGAAGTAGGGTAGCGGCACCCAAATAGCCGGCGAAGGTGATAAAGAATACGAAAAAACAGAGCATCAACACTCGCTTGCGGTCGAACGTGTCGACGATGAAGCCGCTGAAGGGTCGCACCACAAGCGCTGCGATGATATACCCCGACAGCACCATCCCGATCGTATCCTTATCGGTGTGAAATTGCTCACTAAGATAGATTGGCAATAGTGGAGTAAGCAGATAGAAGGAGAAGAACAACATAAAGTTGCAAAACATCACCTTACAATATTCCCGATTCCAAAGACGCTCCGTCGGCGCCTTTCCCATACCCGAAGTGTCATTTCTCTGCATACTAATTTCTGAGTTCGAAGAAGTGCTTTCTTTTTCCATAGGAGTGTAATTAGGGCTCTTACATTAGAACGCTGTTTATCCGCTAAAAGTATGTAGAGCTCCCTCTATTTTAGAGTGCAAAAAAGGGCGTGCCTTTTTTGGCACGCCCCTGTTTCTTGTGGGTGAGTCGATTTACTCTCCCAAGTTGATGGCGTAGTAGTATTTCTTGCCGGTCGTCGGGTAGACGCCCTTGGCTATTAAGACATGCTCGTCGCCGCTCCTCATAACCTTGTTGTAGATGCGCTCTACATCGTCGGCAGTGTTGACTGCCATGTCGTTGAGCTCGGTGATGATGAAGCCCTCTTTGATGCCGGCATCCTTCACCGCACCATTCTGCAAGCCCTGAACCTGTACACCATTAGTGATGCCAAGTCGCTTCTTCGTCTCATCCGTGATCTTCATAAATGCGCAACCGATATCAGCGAAGTCTCCCTTCTTGATCAATTCCGTGTTGCCCTGTGAGTTGCGCAATATTCCTGTCTTGCTATACTGCTTGTTGTTGCGGTAATAGGTCACAGTGATATTGTCGCCGGGACGGAATTTGCTGATCTGCTCTACGAGCTGTGCAAAATTGTGCACTTCTATGCCGTTGATCGCTGTAATCACGTCATCCTCTTGCAGTCCAAGCTCCTTGGCGGTGGTCATATCGTCTACCGATTTTACCAAGCATCCCGACTTCACGGCTGTGATCTCTTTCTCTTTTGCCAACTTGGCATCAAGCTCGACTACGGCACATCCCAATTTAGCGCGTTGCACTGTGCCATATTGCTTCAAGTCTGATATCACCTTCTTAACGATCGATGTAGGGATGGCGAAGGAGAAGCCCGAGTAGCTGCCGGTGTTGCTATAGATAGCAGAATTGATACCGATCAGCTCTCCATTTAGATTAACCAATGCGCCACCCGAGTTGCCGGGATTGAGCGCGGCATCGGTCTGGATGAATGATTCGATCGACATGTTGCCACCCTTGTTGGTGCCCAAGCTGCGTGCCTTCGCACTCACGATGCCGGCAGTCACTGTCGAATTAAAACCGAAGGGATTGCCCACGGCAAGCACCCATTCTCCCACCTTCACAGCTTCCGAATCGCCGTAGGTGATAGGGGAGAGACCGCTCGCATCGATCTTCAGTAGTGCCAAGTCTGACGCCTCGTCGGTGCCGATCACCTGTGCATCATAACTCGAGTTGTCGTTCAAGAGAACCTCCAGGCGCTCGGCACCATCCACCACATGATTGTTCGTGATGATATAGCCATCGGCTGAGATGATCACTCCCGATCCAAGACCGGTCTGCACCGGCTCATTCTTCTTGGGTTGCTGGGGTTGCTGACGACGTGGCTGCTGCGGCGTGCCGAAGAAGAAGTCGAACAGACCGAAGGGATCATAACCTCCCTGGTCGCCGTAGGGATTCGCCTGTCGAGATGCATAACTCTTGATGCACACCACGGCATTCACCGTCTTCTCGGCGGCATCGGTGAAATCCAATTCAAATGCCGGCGTCGCACTTCTCGTAGTCGCCGGTGCTGCCATCGCATTTCCCGCCATCATCATAGCGATAGCGACAGCAATCGAAAGTTTCTTAATTTCCATATCTAAGTTCCTTTTTAGAATTTTATTATCAAAAACAATTATGAATCATGAATTATGAATCATGAATTATGCATTATGCATTATGAATTAGAATCCAAATTCCGTAAGCGGTTTAATCCCCGCTCCCTATACATAATGCAAAAAACGTGCCCAATATTACACTGCTTAACACTATATATTTTAATTTAATCCCTTTTAACAAAAAAATGATCTCATTCCCTAAGGAACGAGCTCTCTGTTTTCTCTCCACCTTCCCCCCCCGACTCCCCTCTATCCGAACCGATTACCCTCCTCCGACGTTCTATTATAAATCAAACTCCCTTACGATTATGAATAAGTCGTTACTCTCTTTATGCCCGATTTCTCTCATACTCTTCGCTCTCTTCGTGGGCGGCTCTTTTAGCGCAGATGCCTGCTCTCGCGTCGTTATGGTCACTGATTCCGCTCAAGTCGTTATGGTGGGACGCACCCTCGATTGGCGTACTCCCATCCCCACCAATATCTATCTTTACCCTCAAGGCATCACCAAACATAGCATGCCATCCGGCCCGGCTCTCCACTGGACCTCCCGATATGCCACCATCCTCGCCGTGAGCTATGATGGCGGTGCTACCGAAGGTATGAACGAAGCCGGCCTTGTGATGAATGGCCTCTTCTGCAATGTTTCGCGTTATCCCGCTCCGGTCGAGGGTGACACCATCACTCCCGTTATGCCACTATCTCTCATCGTCAGCTTCTTCCTCGACAATTTCGCCACCGTCAGCCAAGTCGACGATTGGCTCAAACACCATCATTTTGTTATCCCTACGAGCAATTTCGATGGCGGCACATCCACCCTCCTGCATTGGGCACTGACCGATATCTCCGGTGATAACCTGATCATGGAATATGTCGACGGCAGACTCACCACCTATCGTGGCAAAGACCTCTTGGTGCTCACCAACAACCCTATCTACACCGATATGCAAGCCATCAACGCATATTGGAACGATGTCGGCGGTGTCAACATGTTGCCCGGCACGGTTAGAAGTGCCGACCGTTTTGTCAGAGGCTCTTTCTTCATCTCCCATGTGCCTCATCACCTTGACAGTCGCAATGCCTTCGCTTCGCTCTCATCGATTATGGCTAACCTCTCCGTGCCATGGCTATATCAAGTTGAGGGGAAGCCGCATCTCTCTTCCACCCAATGGCGAAGCATTGCCGATCTGACCGAAGGCAGATACTACTTCCGGTTCGCCGACACCCTCACCGATTTCTACATTGAGTTCAAAGGTGAAGGGCTATCCCCCGGCTCCCCCATTAAAAAGCTAACCCTTACCAACCTCGCCCCCGACCAATTATCCGGCAGAGCCAACACCCGGCTAATCCCCTCCAAGCCCTTCACCCCAATCCGCTAAAACACAAATTCCAATCATCTTAGAGCGCGTTCCTTAAATTTTTTGGGCGATTATGAAGTTTTTGTAAAATTTTGCTCCGATTTTCTAAATCTTAAAATTATTTTCTTATTTTTGCGATATCTTCTAATTATAACGACTTGACGATATGCTTGAACTCCTCTTCTGGCAGCATTTAGATACCGAAATCTTAATGGCTATCAACAGCTGTCACGCCCCCGCCTTAGACTGGCTTATGTGGTGGATCAGCGATCACCTCATTTGGATTCCCCTATACCTGACTCTCGCCGCAATGTTCGTTGTGAAGTTGGGATGGGTCAAAGCTTTGATAGTGATCGGCCTCGCCATGGTGGTGATCTTCCTCACCGATCAAGTCTGCGCATCTCTGATCCGACCATCCGTAGAGCGACTTCGCCCCTCCAACCTCGAAAATCCGATCAACACTTCCATCCATATCGTCAATGGATATCGTGGCGGTCGTTACGGCTTCCCCTCTTGTCATGCCGCCAACACCTTTGCCCTTGCCATATTCCTCTCCCTATTTTATCGCCGGCGCTACCTTACCATCTCGTTGATCGGATGGTCGCTTATGGTCTCCTTCTCCCGAGTTTACCTCGGCGTCCACTATCCCGCTGACGTAATAGCAGGCTGGCTAATAGGTGCCTTCTTCGCAACCCTGATCTACATCCTATACACCCGCCTTCTACGCCCCTACTACCTCCCCCACACTTTCGATAGGCAGTAGCATGTCCCGCCAGAGCGCGTTCCCTAAATTTAATAAAAACTTAACAGGTTTTTTGAGGTGGCTACTCCGCTTTTGTCTTACCTTTGTGGCTGATTACGATCTTAACTCTTCCGTTATGAACAGACTGTTTAGACCCAACCTCCTCTTTCCCCTTCTCTTGTTGGTCGGTTTCTCCCTCCCCTCATACGCCGAGAATTTCTACGAAAAGTGGAAGGAGAAGTCGGATTATGTACCCGATATTCATGGTACGGTCCGTGCCAAATATGAGTATGAACCACAGATCAATAAAGGCCGCTTCGAAGTGAGAAATGCCCGTCTCAGCGTCGAGGGTAAGATCATTCCTATCGTCAGATATAAGGCGGAAATCGACCTCTCCGATGAGGGATCGATCAAGATGCTCGATGCTTACGTGCGCATCCTCCCGCTCAAATCCCTGAAGTTTACCATCGGCCAAATGAGGGTTCCATTCACCATCGATGCTCACCGTTCGCCCCACCTTCAGTATTTTGCCAACCGCTCGTTCATCGCCAAGCAGGTGGGTAATGTTCGTGACGTCGGCGCTTGCCTCGCCTGGGAGTTCGGTAAGAGCATCCCATTTACCCTCGAAGGGGGTATCTTCAACGGTTCCGGACTCACCAATCAAAAACACTTCTGGACCGACAATTACAACTTCTCTTTCAAAGCGCAAGCCCTCTTCTTCAAGCAGTGGAACGTTACACTGAGTTGTCAGAAAGCCACCGTCGGAGATGTCAACGCCTATATGTATGACATCGGCACATACTGGGACAACTCTCGCTGGCACATCGAAGCCGAGTATCTACGCAAGCATTATGCGCATGACAGCTTCCACCCCGTCGACGCCGTCGATGCATTCGTTTCCTATCGCCTGCCGATGAAGAGGGTGCTCTCCGGCATTTCATTCTTAGGCCGTTATGATTATATGACCGACCATAACGCCGGTGGGGTAGATGAGGATGGCAATCTAACTGTCGACGATCCCCGTCGCAATCGCATCACTGCCGGTGTAACCTTCAGTTTCGGCAAGGGTCCCATCCAAGCCGACATCCGCTGCAACTACGAGCAATACTTCTACTCCCGGGGAGTCACCCCCTCCATCTCCGAGCAAAATAAACTCGTAGTAGAGCTCGTTGCCCACTTCTAAAGACTGATAAAAATATCAAAACCACCCATAATTCGCAAATCGCAAATCATGGGTGGTTTGGGTCTTTTTATCATCATATTCTATCAAATATAGGCATATCTACAAACAAGAAGGCTGCCGACACTCTTTCGGTCGGCAGCCTTCCTATTTCTTCGATCCGTCGGCGCGGATCTTTTCGTGGAGCTGGAGGGGATTGAACCCTCGTCCAAACGCGGAACCAATAAGCTTTCTACATGCTTAGTCTGTGACTTGGTTTTCGTGCATCGGCAGGATCACGACTTCCAACCGATACCTTAGTCCCTAATTCTCGAACCCCCGTCGGAACTCCGGAGATCCTATTCCCGATTTTCTTAGCACCACTATATCCAAACGTCTCAGGACCGGGCAATGGAGTGATGTCTCGTTCCTCTCACTTTGAAAGGAATTAAGGGATCCTACTGTGCTTCAGATCACGCAGCGAGAGCGTAATTGTTATTTTCGCCAATTATAGTTCGATGATCTTCTTATTATAGAGTTGGACCACCACAACTCTGCATGCTTACCTACCGCTTCTACACGCTGTCAAAGCCAGTCAGCCCCGGTAGTACGATGCCAGCTCTCTGACATAGGACGGCAAATTTAGCAATAATCTCGCATTCCACCAAATTTTTTACCCAAAATCTTTAAATTATTTTTTTATTCAATATTCTTTTATTAATTTTGGGTTGGCTCTATTCCTCTTTATATAGATTAGATGTGAGCGAACACATCTTTATCTTATATTTACAGAGCTGAGCCAATGGAGTATAAATAATATTTTCTATGAATCAAATTACCGATATATTCCGCTATTCGGAGAAAACGGCGCGCGTCTCTATCGAAAACCAAAACGTCGCCACTAAGGCCGAGCCGGGGCAATTCGTTATCGTTAAGTTCGAACCCGATGGCCACCGGATCCCTTTCTCCATCATAGCCACCCGACCCGACGACGGCTCGTTCGATATCATAATCCATCGCGCCGCCGGTCTCGATAGCATCCTCGAAAAAATACAACCAGGCAGCGAACTCCCCGACCTCCTCGGTCCTCTCGGACATCCCGCCGACATCAAGCCTCGCCAGACTATCCTATTCTTCGGCGACGGTTCCGGCGTCGTGCCCCTCCTCCCCCTCATGAAACTCGCCAAGTCCAAAGGTTGCCACATCAAGGCTGTCCTCTCCGAGCAGTCGTCGCGCACGCAATGCCTCCTCAATGAGATCGACAGCCTCACAGAGTCGGTCGTTACTGTCTCCGACGACAATATGCTCGAAGCCGCTTTCGCTTTCATGGCCCGTACTCCCATCGACAAGGTCATCATGGCCGGCCCTTCGCTCATCATGAAGCGCCTCGCCGCCGAAGCCAAGAAACGTGACATCGCCGCCGATTGCGTTCTAAATATGCTCATGATCGATGGCATCGGCCTCTGCGGAATTTGCCGCGTTATCGTCGGAGGCGAAAGAAAACAAACTTGCACCGACGGCCCGATCTTCGACGCCCACCTCGTCGATTTCGACCAGATGTATAATCGTCAAAGCCTATTCGTATGAAAGAACGTAGCGATCGTGATGAGCAGTGGCGCAAAGAACTTCGTGATTCCTTGCCCGCCAAACGGCGTACTGCCATCCCCAGAGTCAAAATGCCCGAACTCGATGCCGATTATCGCATCACCACCAACCAGGAAGTCAACGAGGGCCTAAGCCTTAGCCAGGCCGTGCTCGAAGCTACCCGATGCCTCGATTGCCCCGACCCCGGATGCATCAAGGGATGCCCCGTTCATAACGATATCCCCGGATTCATCAAAAATATCGAACGCGGTGACTACCCCGAAGCAATGAAGGTGCTTAGCCGCACCACCGTCCTCCCCGCAGTATGCGGTCGCGTTTGCCCTCAAGAACACCAATGCGAAGCATCCTGCATATATAATAAGATGGGTAAACCACCGGTGTCTATCGGCAACCTCGAACGTTTCGTTGCCGATTTCGAACGCGAAATTACCGGTTTCATACCCTCCGATCGTCGCAAGGATAAGAAAGATGACGAATCCAAAGATGCCCCCAAGCCTTTCTTCCCCATCAAGGTGGCGGTGATCGGCAGCGGCCCCTCCGGACTCTCTTTCGCCGGAGATATGTGCCGTCGCGGTTATCGCGTCACCATCTTCGAAGCCCTCAGTCAATATGGCGGCGTACTCAAATATGGCATCCCCGAGTTCTGCCTCCCCAATGTCATCGTCGACCATGAGATAGAACGCCTACGCAAGATGGGTGTCGAATTTCAAAAAGATGTTTATGTCGGCAAAACCATGAGCTATGAGGAACTCCTCGCCATGGGATTCAAAGGTCTCTACGTCGCCACCGGCGCCGGCAAACCACGATTCATGGATATCCCAGGAGAAAATCTCCCCGGTGTTATGACTGCCAATGAATACCTCATACGCCTCAACTGCTTCGGCCCCGACATCTTCGGCATCAACGGAGTGTCGCTCGATGGCAAACGAGTGGCTGTGATCGGCGGCGGTAACACCGCCATCGACGCCGTAAGATACGCCGTGCGCCAAGGCGCCGAACGTGCCATGATCATCTATCGTCGTGGCCTTGAAGAGATGCCGGCACGCCAAGAAGAAATACGCCATGCCCGCGAAGAGGGCGTCGAGTTCCTCACCCTCTGCAATCCCGTGGAATACCTCGCCAACGAGCGTGGATACCTCCGTGCCATCCGCCTACAGAAGATGCAACTCGGCGAACCCGACGAGTCGGGACGCCGTCGCCCTGTGCCCATCGATGGATGCATCGAAGAGATCGACGTAGACTTGGTAGTGGAGAGTGTAGGCTACATGCCCAATCCCCCCTTGAAACTCGAGGGTGTGGTCGACATGACCAAACGTGGTGAAATCATGGTAGACAACGCATCGATGAAATCATCCCTGCCGGCCATCTACGCCGGAGGCGACATCGTGCATGGTCCCGCCACAGTCATCCTTGCCATGGGCGACGGCCGAAGAGCCGCCGCTGCCATGTCCGCCGCCTTCGAAAAAGCCATGGGCGACATCTCCCTATAATTATTCCATCTCTTTCACAGTGAAGGAGGGGATGGTGGGGTCGAAGATGATGCCGGGGCGCTCGAAGTAGCGGCGCAAGGCTCCCGTGGCGGCAAGCTCTCGCGGCGTGCCTATCTCCACTCCCATCTGCCGGTCGGCAAGCCAGATCCGGTCGGCAAGCACCAATGCCATATTCAGATCATGTGTCGAGAGGAAGATCGTCTTCCTCTCTTGTCGTGCTATACGCTTGAGAAGTTGCATCATATCCGATTTGCTCGGAAAGTCAAGGAAGGCGGTCGGTTCGTCAAGGAAGATCACAGGCGTCTCTTGCGCCAATGCCTTCGCCACCATCACCTTCTGACGCTCGCCGTCGCTCAGCGTATCGACCATCCGATCAGACAAGGCAGTGACACCCACCAACTCGAGTGAACGATCCACCACCTCCCGGTCTGACTTCGACAACCGCCCCCAGAAGCTGGTATATGGACTGCGTCCTAACTCCACCAGCTGATGCACCGTCATCGACGACACCGACGGACGCTCCGTCAGCACGATGCTCACCAGTCGTGCCAACTCCGATGCGGTGATATCGCGGATATTCTTGCCACCAATCAGGATATCTCCCGACAGTGGAGGAAGAAAGCCCACAAGTGTGCGGAGTAGGGTAGTCTTCCCCGCACCATTAGGCCCCAGCAGACAAGTGAACTCCCCCTGCCGAAGTGAGGCGGTAATCTCCCGCTGTATCACGATAGACTCCCCAGAAACCCGGTAACCCGTCGACACCCCCAAAAGCTTATAAGAAACATCACCTTCCATACACGATTACAACACATTAACAAGATTGAACTCGAATAAGAAATAAGATTGAATTTAACCACAAGAATAAGATTAAAATTCAACCACAAAATTATAAAATAGATTTTGAAAAATCACACAACCCCCCCCAAATTTATTTCATCTCCAAGCGCCACGATTCCCACCGTTCCCCAAAGTTTGGCTTTGGTTTGGGATGAAAAACGTACAATTTTGATCAAAGCTCATAAAATTAGCTGGATACGAAACCTTAACTCCTTTTTTTAATCCAAAAAACGGACTGCAACTCCTATTTTTCAATCAAAAAACGGAGTTGAATAATCTTCAAATATTGTAAATAAAAGTGAAAAATCAATCCCAATCCCTGTTTTTCTTATATCGACCAATGTGTGTTACGTGAGTTTCAAAATCCAAATCTCTTGTGTAGAGATCTTGATAACTGCAAAGTTAGAAAAAAAAGAATAAATCGCCATCAAAAAGACCAAAAAAAATTCTTTAACCACCATAAATTCATCTAAGAGTTCAATTCCAAAAAACAAAAATAATCATCATTTAATAATCAAAAAACTGTAAATCAAAGTATTATCATCTTATCCAAATCTCTACACAAGAGATTTGGATAATTTATATTTCTCCTTCTATCGTCAGTTATAATCGCTTCTTATAGCGAATTGCTACGATCGATTGGTTTAATTTTTTTATTACATCTCTTAATCTACGCAAGGATGCTCTTATTGGATACGATTTCTCTCCCACCTTTTACTATGCAATAATAGCCTTTGTTTTATAAAAAGATATGAATTTATCGGAATTATACGACATCATTTTCAATGGCAAGTCTCTATCCCTTCCGGTCGATGATATGGGTAGGGTAGAGCTGTGCTATCAATTCCTCCGTTCGTTTGCCAACGATAAGGTAATTTATGGTATTAACACCGGATTTGGGCCAATGGCGCAGTGGCGTGTTGACGACCGACATCTTAAGGAGTTGCAATATAACATCATCCGTAGTCATGCCACCGGTGCCGGAGCCGCCCTCTCCGACATCCAGGTCAAGGCTGCCATGCTCGTGCGCATCGGCACATTCCTACAAGCTCGCTCCGGTATCCATCCCTCTGTGATTACCCTTCTCCAAGAGTTCGTGAATCGCGGTATCTATCCCTTCATCCCCCAGCATGGCAGCGTAGGCGCAAGTGGAGACCTGGTTCAGCTCGCCCATATTGCCCTATGTCTGATAGGGGAGGGGAAGGTGCATTATCAAGGCCAGTGGCGCCCTACTGCCGAAGTGCTCAAGGAAAACGGGCTCCAGCCCATGAAGATCTATATCCGTGAAGGGCTATCTGTCACCAACGGGACTTCTGTTATGACTGGCGTATCTATTGTTAATCAATATTACGCTGAGAATTTACTCAAATATGCCACCATTGCCGGTGCTTGGATCAATGAAGTGGCTGACTCGTTCGATGACTATATGTCGGTAGAAGAAAATATCTGCCGCCGTCAGCCCGGTCAGCAGGTAATTGCCAGCTGGCTCCGTGAAGTCAGCGCCGATAGTCGGCACCTCCAGAAGCGGGAACATGAACTCTACGACCCTGCTCGCAATAAAGATCATTATTTCGAGCATAAAGTCCAGGCTTACTACTCTCTGAGATGCCTGCCTCAGATATATGGCCCCATCTACGACACCTTGCACAATTCTGCTATTGTCCTCCAAAATGAGATTAACTCTGCTTGCGATAACCCTATTGTAGACTATACTTCCGACAATATATATCATGGCGGTAATTTTCATGGGGATTATATTTCGTTCGAAGCAGATAAGGTTAAGATCGCTATGGTTCGCCTCGCCATGACGGCTGAACGCCAACTCAACTACCTCTTCCATGACCGAATCAACGGCATACTTCCCCCCTTCCTTAACCTTGGGGTACTCGGTCTGAATTATGGTATGCAAGCTTGCCAATTCACGGCTACATCCACCACAGCCGAGTGTCAAACTCTTGCTATGCCCAACTATGTGCATAGCATTCCCAACAACAATGACAATCAAGACATCGTCAGCATGGGTACCAATAGTGCCCTACTCTGTCGAAATGTCATCGACAATGCCTATCAAGTAATCTCGATCCTTTTAATCGCTTTGGCTCAAGCCACCGACATCCTCGATATTGCCGACAAGCTGGCTCCCGTAACACGCCGTTATTATGACGATATCCGAAGGATATGTCCCAAATTCATCGAAGATACACCATTCTACGATGATATAGCTAATGTCGAAAACTATTTGCGAACCAACATAATAGATTTCTTGAAAGTATGAACTACGCCTTAGTTACAGGTGGCTCCCGAGGCCTTGGCGCCGCTATATGCCGACGTCTTGCCCTCTCCGGACTCGGCATCATCATCAACTACCGAGCCAATCGCGAGGCTGCACAAGCCGTCGCCGACAGCATAATTGCCGCCGGCGGTGTCGCCGAGCTCCTCCCCTTCGATGTCGGCAGTGAGCCGGAGGTCGATGCCGCATTCGAGTCGTGGGAGGATAAACATCCCGACGATCGCATCACTGTCCTGGTAAATAATGCCGGCATCCGTGACGATAGCCTCCTTATATTTATGCAGTCCGATCAATGGCACAACGTGATCCGTACTTCGCTCTACGGCTTCTTCTTCGTTACTCGCCGAGCTCTCAAGGGTATGTTGACACGCCGTTTCGGTCGTATCATCAATATCGCATCCCTCTCCGGTCTCAAGGGTCTGCCGGGGCAGGCTAATTATTCCGCTGCTAAGGCTGCAATGATCGGGGCTACCAAGGCTCTCGCTGCTGAAGTCGCTCCCCGAAAAGTTACGGTCAATGCCGTTGCTCCCGGATTCATCAAGTCGGATATGACTGCCGATCTCGATGAGGCTTCCCTCAAAAAGCAAGTACCTCTTGGCCGTTTCGGTGAGCCCGAAGAGGTGGCTGATCTTGTCGCTTTCCTTGCTTCAGACAGCGCTGCTTATATCACCGGCGAAACTATCTCAATCAATGGAGGATTATACTCATGAAGCAAAATAGAAGAGTTGTCATCACCGGCATGGGCATCTGGTCATGCATCGGCAAAAATCGCGACGAAGTCCGCGAGTCCCTCTATCACGGCCGTTCCGGTATCGGTATCGAGCAGATTCGCCTCGACTATGGCTATCGATCCCCACTCACCGGAATAGTGGAACGCCCAAAACTTAAGGGAGTCTTGGATCGTCGCCTCCGTGTCGGTCTCTCCGAAGAGGCGGAGTTCGCTTATATGGCTGCAAAAGAGGCTTTTCAGCAAGCCGACGTCTCCGACGATTATCTCCTTAATAATGAGGTCGGCGTGATCATCGGCAATGACTCCTCGGCAAAGCCTGTGATTGAGACCGCCAACATCATGAACGAGAAGCATGACTCTGCGCTCATAGGCTCCGGGCTTATTTTCCAGTCGATGAACTCTACCGTTAATATGAACTTGAGCACCATTTTCCATCTGCGCGGGGTCAATTTTACCATTAGCGCCGCATGCGCCAGTGGTTCTCACTCCATCGGCATCGCCTATATGCTCATCAAACTCGGACTTCAGGATATGATTCTCGCCGGAGGGGCTCAGGAAACCAACCATTTCTCCATGGCTTCGTTTGATGCTCTTGGTGCATTCTCTACTCGTATCGATGAGCCTACTCGTGCATCTCGACCATTTGATAAGGATCGCGATGGGTTAGTGCCAAGTGGCGGAGCAGCAGCGCTCGTGATCGAAGATTACGAGCATGCTCGAGCTCGTGGTGCTAATATTCTCGCTGAGGTGATCGGTTATGGATTCTCTTCCAACGGTATGGGTATCTCTCAGCCCAGCGATAAGGGTTCGATTATCGCTATGTCGCGTGCTCTCAAAGATGCCGAAGTCTCTGCCGATGATATCGATTACATCAACGCCCACGCCACTTCCACTCCCCAGGGCGATGACTATGAGGCTATGTCCCTCGATAAAATGTTCCGTGGTAGAAAAGCTATTATCAGTTCCACCAAGTCCATGACCGGACATGAATGCTGGATGGCAGGTGCATCCGAAATCGTCTATTCCGTCTTGATGATGCAGAACGATTTTATCGCTCCTAACATCAACCTCGACACCCCGAGCACATACGCTGCCAACCTCAATATTGCCCGTGAGACCATCGATCGCCCCATCGACCTGATCCTATCAAATTCATTCGGCTTTGGCGGCACCAACAGCGCTCTTGTCATCAAGAACGTAAACACTTAAAACAGATGTCGATAGTCCAATCGTTGTGGAGCTTTTGTTCTCAGAAGTCAATGGAGAGGGCAACTGTGAAAAATTATTCCTCTATGCAGAAATATCATAAGCTCATGAAAGGATTGGGATACGTGATGAAAAATTATTTCTAAAAAATGGAAACTAGCATAACAATAATCCTCTAAAAATTTAAAACAATGAAAAAGTATCTGCTTACAGTGCTTCTCGCAATCGTTGGTTGCGTAGTAGCAATGGCCAAAGACGAAATCTCATTGTCGTCTGGCTCAGTGGCTCCTCTAAAAGAAGGTGGGGTCGCATCGTTGGTTATCGATATGGTAGACACCAAATTCGACAACAAAATGCCTCTGCGCAAGGATGCACGCTTCGCCAATATAGACGAACAGCTTCCCGAGTGTTCTAGAGAGTTCGTTCGCGAGTTTAACGACAATACAAAGAAATTTACAATGACTGAAAATGCTGACGAGGCTCAATATGAATTCATTGTAAAGATCACTAATCTCGACACATTTATCAATGTGATGTCTTTCAAGGGTGGTATCGGTATCAAAATCTGGGGTTCGATTACTATCAAGAACAAGGCAAGTGGCGAAACCATTGCTGTTTTCACAATCGATGAAGAAGACAACAGCGGTATGACCTACCAGATTGCAGTTGAAGAAAGTTTTGAGGGCGTTGCAAAATATCTTGCTAAACGTATCAAGAAAGGTAAATAACAAGTTGGTCTATAGTTAATATCCAATGGTAAGCTAACGTGTCGTTATCTATATAGGGATATTCAAAAAATAGATAACTAATTTAATTGAATAAGTACTTGCTAAATATAGATGTGTATATTAAGGAGCTGGTTTCCGGAATTAAAAACGCTCGATAAGAAAACTCGAACGTCTATATTGACAAAATCAACTATATTTAGCAGGTACTTATCAATAATTGGCAGTTATGTATTTTTTATATTATTGTAGACGCATATATTCGATAATTATCATTATATAAATGTAAATTACCATTTTTACCAATAAAGTAGATGATTAAAACGATGAAAATAGGGCTTGTTTATATGCTTCTTATTGTTTTTTGCTATGCTACAGTCTTGGCAGATGACATAGAGCCTCAAAATAATCATTCGTTGTGTGAGAACATTGATAATGGAGTAGAGACAAAAATGACAAGAACTACTTCTGAAGAAGATGGTACTAAAAGCTCAATTCGCAAGTATGTGATTGGAGATACTATCCATATTGATGGCTTCCATTGTATGGTTATTCAAACTATTGAAGATGGTTGTCATGGTCTGGCATTGTCCTACCCGGGATATGATGATAAGCAATGGGAAAAACGCATTGCAGAATTCGAAAATAATCAGCGTAAAGCTTTAAAAAAAGGAGAGATAACTGAAACCGAATTTACCGAATCTATTAATGATTATAAAAATCAGAAACATCTTTATCCTATCGAAAAAGAGAAGGGTAAGGGTGGATGGATTCTTAAACGTGATGAATTTGAGCAAGGTCTAAACCCGGGATGGCGCATACCAAATGTCTTAGACTATGAGGTGATCAATAAATTTATGTTGGATTACACCGGCAATAAGACTGCAAACTTTCATTTCCGACCTCAGTTTATGAAGAAAATCGGACTTCCAATGGAATGGAAAATAAATATGCATGAGATTCTTCTAAACGGATTTATTGGGAAGGAAGAATTCGCCGTGAAAAGGGCCGGCGGAGGTCAGTGGTTGTTTTATCAATGGTGGGAATTCCCTGCAGATATTAAAACAATATGTATAGTAGAATTTTGAAATGAAACTATTCCCTGAATTAAAAAAGAAATATACCAAAGAGGCACTTTCTGCTCGCGAAGCTCAGCGCTTTGCTGAGTTTATCGCTTTTGGCCCTGTCATCTTTCAGACCGCACGAATCATGTTGGATTTAGGTATCCTGGAGCTGATTCGGAATAGCTCTGACGGCCTTACTATAGACGAAGTTGCCGAGAAAGCCAATATCTCCTGTTATGCCGCAAAGTGCCTTCTTGAAGCCTCGCTTTGCATCGGTATCCTCCTCGTTGATACCGACACCGATCGATTCTCGATCTCGAAAACAGGCTGGTTCCTTATCAATGATCCTGCAACAAGAGTAAATATCAATTTCAATCATCTCGTAAATTATCGTGGGTGGTATCACCTCGAAGAGTCTCTCTTGGAGCAACGTCCTGCCGGTCTAAAAACCCTCGGTGAGTGGCCCACCATCTATGAAGGCCTATCCACACTCCCCGATAAGGTCAAGGATAGCTGGTTCGCTTTCGATCATTTCTATTCCGACCATTCCTTCGATCAGGCTCTCGACATCGTATTTGCCGACCATCCCAAGACCCTCCTCGATGTCGGTGGCAACACCGGACGCTGGGCTTTGAAATGTGTCGAGCATAACCCCGATGTTCGCGTCACCATCCTCGATCTCCCTCAGCAGATCGGTCTGATGAAAGAGAATGTCAAAGAGCATCCCGGTGCTGACCGCATCTCCGGTATTGGCCTCAATCTCCTCGATCCTAATTCATCCATGCCTGCCCACCGAATCTTTGACGCACTCTGGATGAGCCAATTCCTCGATTGCTTCAACGAGGAGCAAATCGTCAGCATCCTCCGACGTGCTTCCAAAGTCATGGCGCCCGACTCTCGCTTATATATTATGGAGACCTTCTGGAATCGCCAACGCTTCGAACCCGCCGCCCTCTGCCTCACGCTGACAAGCCTTTATTTCACTGCTATGGCCAATGGTAATAGCAAGATGTACCATTCCGACGATATGATCCGGCTCGTCAAGGAGGCTGGCCTCTCCGTCGAGACAATCCATGACAACCTCGGTCAGGGCCATAGCATATTGGTTTGCAAATTATCTCTTTAATTCATCATATTCAATTATTCTTATTTACATGGAACGTAACGAAATTGAATCTAAAGTTCGCGATTTCCTTATCGATGATCTGGAAATCGATCAAGAAAATATCTATCTCGAAGCTCGCCTCAAGGAGGATGTCGGAATCGATAGCCTCGATTTTGTCGACATCGTCGTGATTGTCGAGAAAAATTTCGGCTTCAAGATCAAGCCCGAGGAGATGGCTACGGTCGTGACTCTCGGCGATTTTTACGATTACATCGATCGTAAAGTTAACGCTTAGATTGGCAAGCTGTGAGTGAACTCAATCACGATAAGTGGGCTGGAACTACCTACGGCAATGGCTGGATGCACCGATGGCTCATCAGATTCCTCAGAGTCATCGATGTGCGTATCCTTTACATCTTTGCTTTTATCTTTATTGTGCCTCCCACGCTGTTGGTCAATAAGAAAGCAAGGGTGGCGATCTATCGCTTCTATCGTCTCCGATTCGGATACTTTCCCATCCGCGCCGCTTGGATGACTTATCGCAATCATTGTGCATTCTCCCAGGTCGTGATCGATAAGTTTGCCATGTATGCCGGCAAGAAGTTCCGCATCACTATCGATGGCTACGACCGATTCCTCTCTCTTGCCGCCGAGCCTTCAGGCTTCGTGCAGTTGAGTTCGCATATCGGCAATTATGAGATCGCCGGGTATTCTCTACCTGTCGAAAATAAGAGGTTTAACGCTCTCGTATTCGGCGGCGAGAAGCCGAGCGTTATGGCTAACCGTGGCAAACTCTTCGATGCCAACAATATCCGGATGATTCCGATGGCGGCCGATATGTCACATCTTTTTGTCATCAATCAGGCTCTTGCCGATGGCGAAATTTTGAGCATGCCCGCCGATCGTGTCTTCGGCTCGCAGAAGGCATTTGAGATCCCTTTCCTCGGCGCGCCGGCTAAGTTCCCACAAGGTCCTTTCATCATTTCTGCCATTAGAAATGTCCCGATTCTTTTCGTCTCGGTGATGAAAAAATCAGCACGGCATTATCATATCTATGTCCAAAACATCGATATGCCTCGCCAAGGTTCTTCTCGCCAACGAGCCTTCGATCTCGCTTCTGCCTATGTAGCTCTCCTCGAGAATACTGTCCGTAAGTATCCCTCGCAATGGTATAATTTCTTTGATTTCTGGGCTAAGTAATGGATTTTGATAAGATTGACATACATACCCTTCTGCCGCAACAAGAACCATTCGTTATCGTGGGCAAGTTGCTGCATTTCGATATGGATTTGACAATAACATCGACACTCGTGGCTGATGATAATATTATGGTCGATCAGGGAGTCTTTTCCCCTTCGGGCATCATTGAAAACATCGCTCAGACCTGTGCCACTCGCATCGGATATATCAATAAGTATATCCTTCGCAAGGGGATACAGTTGGGATTTATCGGTGCGATCCGTGGCCTTCACATCCGACGATTGCCTTCGGTGGGGGAGACCATTACCACCAAGATTGTCACCCTCCAAGAAGTGTTCGGCATGACTCTGGTGCAAGCCTCTGTCTCAGTCGATGAGGAGACCATTGCTGATGCGGAAATGAAAATTGCTGTAAGCCAAGTCGAATCTAATTCAACTGAAGTCGAATCCAATTCCTGATAATGAGATGAGTAATATTCTATCCGCTTCCAAACAGCTTGATATCCGCTTTAGCGAGGTCGACTCGATGAGCATTGTCTGGCATGGATCTTATTCCCTATATTTCGAGGATGCTCGTGAGGCATTCGGCAAAAAATATGGACTGGGATATATGATCATCTTCTCCAACGGCTTTTACGCCCCGCTGGTGGAGATGTCGTTCAAGTTCAAAAAGCCATTGGTATATGAGATGACCCCGGTCATCATCATCACTTATATCCCCACCGACTCGGCTAAAATCGTGTTCGATTATCAGATTGTCGATCAGAATGACGGCTCTGTCTATGCCACCGGGCATACGGTGCAAGTCTTTATGGATCGTGATTACCAACTCGTCTGGGAGAATCCCGAGTTCTATCGTGAGTGGAAAGCCAAATGGTGTGTCTTTGATTAGTGTGTCTTATGATTAAGGTGATATCTCATAATATTATCTCTCCATTGGGAGTCTCATCGCTTGAGAATTTCCGGAGGGTTGCTGCCGGAGACTCTATGCTTACTCTCCATAAGGATAAGTTTGCTCTTCCGGAGCCTTTCTGCGGCTCACTGCTTGATCGAGAGGCGATCTGTCGTCGTTTCGAAGATTCTTTCTCTGATCTCGATGCGCAACCACAATCTGATCAAGAGTCGGTGCCATCCGATTTGACAATCTTCGAGAAGTTGGCAATTCTCTCCGCTCATGCTGCCATCAGTGATGCAGCCATCGATCCCGCCGCCGAGAGTGTAATCTTCATCCTTTCCACCACCAAGGGAAACGTCGATCTTCTCGCCGACGACCCCAATGATCCTCGATCTTTCCTCGCCGAGTCTGCACGGCGAATAGCACGCTTCTTCGGCAATCACAACACTCCCCTTGTGGTGTCGAATGCTTGCATCTCCGGCGTGTGCGCACAGATTGCCGCTGTACGTGAGCTTATGAGCGGTAGGTTCTCTCGCGCTGTGGTGATTGGCTCGGATATCCTCTCTCGGTTCATTGTCTCCGGTTTTCAGTCGTTCAAGGCGCTTAGCCCCGAGCCATGCCGTCCATTCGATGCCGACCGTGTCGGACTGAATCTCGGTGAGGCTGCCGGAACTATTATTTACGAGGCTACCGACGATGTCCCGACTTCCGACGACTGGGTTTTTGTCGCCGCATCCAATCATAATGATGCCAACCATATCTCCGGACCTTCGCGCACCGGAGAAGGCTCTTTCCGTGTCTTGTCCGATATCCTTCGATGGGTAGATCCGCAAAAATTGGCTTTCGTCAATGTGCATGGCACGGCAACTCTCTATAACGATGAGATGGAGTCCATAGCTCTCCATCGTGCCGGACTCGACAATATTCCGGTCAATGGCTTCAAAGGTTATTACGGTCATACTCTCGGCGCTGCCGGCATCATCGAGACCATACTCTCGATGCTCGCTGTCGACCATAATATGGTGCCCGCCACTCGCGGTTTCCATTCTCATGGCACTTCCTGCCGACCATCTGTCTCATACTCCGCTCGACCCACCCTTCGTAAGGCTTTCATTAAAATCCTTTCCGGTTTCGGCGGATCTAATGCCGGTATTTCTCTCTATAAAGGTATGTTGTCATGAATACGTTAGCTCATATCCGAATTTCTCCCCGGGAAACTATCCTTAATGACAAGGTGATTGCCTCCGATTCGATCGTCGCTCTATACCGACGTTTCGTCAGGGATTATCCCAAATTCTTCAAGATGGATGCCCTATGCAAACTAGGTTTCGTAGCCGCCGAGCTCCTCCTTCGTGATCTTTCCCCTGAGGTCAAGGAGAATGCTGCAATCTTACTCTTCAATCGAAATGCATCTCTGATCACCGATCGGGCATATCAGAAGACTATTGCCGACCCCGACAATTTCTTCCCCAGCCCGGCTCTTTTCGTATACACACTCGCCAATATCGTCACCGGAGAGATCGCTATACGTCATAAGATTTATGGCGAAACATCTTTTCTGGTGATCCCCGAGTTCGATCAGAACCTGATCGATCGTGAGATCGCCAATATTTTCCTCTCCTCTCAAGCATCTACTCTCTCCTCTCCCTCCTCTCCCTCGTGTGTCTTGGCTGGATGGGTCGATTTCAATGATGATGCCGACTATCTCGCCGATCTTAAAGTTGTAACTATTTAAATCTTATATATAATATGGATGAATTGATCGCTCAACTAAAAAATCAAATTATCGAAGCCCTCAATCTTGAGGATATGTCTGCCAATGATATCGACGATCAAGCCCCCCTCTTCGGTGAGGGGCTCGGACTCGATTCGATCGATGCTCTCGAACTTATCGTGCTCTTGGAGCGTGAGTATGGCATCAAACTCACCAACCCGGCTCAAGGGCGTGACATCTTCAAAAGTGTTGCCTCGATCGCAGATTACGTCAGCAAGAATCGTCAGAAGTAATTATGGCTGATAAGGTGGTAGTGACAGGTGCCGGGGTGATCTCGGCTTTGGGTGTCGGCTGGAACGATACCCTCGATGCTCTGCGCAATAATCGCTGTGGGGTGGCTCAGGTCAAATTCTTGCCGACCGAGCATAAAGAGTGCCCCGTCGGGGAGGTGCCTCTCTCCAATGCCGAGTTGGCTCGCAGCATTGATGCAGACTATCCCATCGCTGATTTGCGCACCGTTATGCTTGGCATTATCGCCGCTCGCGAGGCTCTCTCTTCCGCTTCGTTATCCCCCGAAATGCTCCGCCGTGCAGCTTTTATCAATGGTACCACAGTCGGCGGTATGGACAAGACCGAACAGCATTTCAAGTCTGTATACGAAGCTGATGCTATCACCGATGAGGCGGATGAATTAATCTATAACGAGTGTGGAGCCGCCACTGATCTGATTGCCGATCAACTCGGCAAGTTCAGCATCGTTACTACTTCTTCCACTGCCTGCTCGTCGGCTGCCAATGCCATAATCTTGGGTGCAAACCTGATCAAGGCGGGCATCGTGGATTATGCCCTGGTCGGCGGCACCGAGGGACTCACCCGATTCCATCTTAATGGATTTAACACCTTGATGATACTCGACCATGAGGTCTGTCGACCTTTCGATCGAGATCGCCAAGGCATCAACCTCGGTGAGGCTGCCGCTTATATCCTGCTCGAAAGTGAGACATCGGCTCGCACCCGACATGCCCGGATTTTGGGCACGCTAAGCGGATATGGTAATGCTTGTGATGCCTTCCATCAGACTGCTACATCTCCCGATGCTCGCGGTGCTTGTCTCTCCATATCGAAGGCCTTGAATATGGCAGGACTCGATCCCGAGGATATCGATTATATCAATGCTCATGGCACCGGCACTCCCAATAATGATGAGACTGAACTCGCTGCAATGCAGCATATCTGGAGAGATAAAATACCACCATTCTCTTCGACCAAGGCTCTAACCGGACACACCACCAGTGCTTCCGGATCGCTTGAGGCTGTGTTCGCCTTGATGATTTTACAACATCAGTTCTTACCTCAAAATCGCGGCTGGTCCAACCCGATCCGAGATAACATCTCCCCGGTGGTCGATGACTATTCTCCTCGTCGCCCCATACGCCATATCCTCTCCAATGCCTTCGGCTTCGGCGGTAATGATTCTACGCTAATTTTCTCTTCACCCCATGATCATGAGTAGTCGCTGTTTCTTAAATAGTATCTCGCAAGTCTCCTGTCAGGGTTCCCTCTCCGACGAGTGGTGGGATGACCCCTCTATCCGGCAGGAGGCCTATGTTCGCGCTCTCGAACCAAGCGTCAAGGATCTTATCCCTCCCGCTGAAGCTCGACGTATGTGCCCGATTCTTAAGAGGGCGCTCGCCACTTCGCTTTCGGCTCTCCGTGTTTCTGATATTGAGATGCCCGATGCCATCATCACCGGCACCGGTATGGGGTGTATGGAAAACTCCGAAAAGTTCCTCATCGATATGGGTAAGTTTGGCGAGAGTTGTCTCAAACCGACCCTGTTTATGCAGTCGACCCACAACACCATTAGCTCTCTCATAGCTATACGTCTCGGTTGCCATGGTTACAACAACACCTATTCCCAAAAAGGCATTTCGTTCGAAAGTGCACTCCTCGATGCCTGGCTTCAAATCAAATCGGGCGAAATCTCTTCGGCGCTCGTAGGTTCCCACGATGAGGTGACTCCTCTTATGGAGCATATTTTGCGGCGTTCTATTCCCGACCGAACTCTTCTCTCTGAGGCTTCTGTTGCTGCTGTCATCTCCAACTATCCATCTTCTCATACCCTGTGTGAAGTCGCGGATGTTAGACTCATGCATCGTCCTGATGCCGATGACTTCAGATCCCTTCTGCAGCCCAACTTCGATGATATTATCATCCTTGGTGTGAACGGCTCTCCGGCTAATGATGATCCATATATGGCTGCATTTGATGCACTCGACTTCGCTCCGATCTCGTTGCGTTATAAGCATATATTTGGAGAAAATTATTCCGCTTCCGCCATCGCTTTCAATATCGCAGCGTTGATCCTCCAAAGACAATATATCCCCCATTATCTCCTCATAGAGGATAGACAAAATAGCAGTTCCCCTATCAGGCATATCTCAATACTCAATCATTCCGACGATGCCTCCTGGTCGTTGGTTAGACTAAATGCAATTTGACTATGTGGCAGTTGTTAATCCTCTCGGCGATTCAGAGCATCATGCTCTCTTGCGGCCAACTTACTCTTAAGTTGGCTTTAGCCAAGATGCCTCCTTTCTCCTGGTCGGCTTCTTTCTGGATCGACCTCCTCACAAATTGGTGGTTCCTCATCTCCGGAATCCTCTTCGGTTCGGCGTCTATCCTCTGGATGTATATTCTTAAGCATTTTCCACTCAATATGGCATACCCTTTAGCAAGCCTCAGTTACGTATTCGCTATCATTTTCTCCATAATCTTCCTCCACGAGTCGGTGGCTTGGAATCGTTGGATTGGTGTCGCTCTGATCATGATAGGGTGTGCGTTTGTGGCTAAATAGATAAATCCTTAAACTATGAATAAAGTTATTTCTCTTTTACTCCTCTTCTTGGCGTGTGTCGGATCGATGCAAGCCGCCTCTCTCTCTGTCTCTCAGAAGTCAGATCTCATCACACGCATCAACAAGAAGGCCTCGTCGCTTCAGACACTCAACTGCTCGTTCGTTCAGACCAAATACCTTTCCTTGCTCAGCGATAAGATGGTCTCCAACGGCAAGATGTATTACAAGAAATCTTCCAAACTGAGATGGGAGTATACCTCTCCCTATCAATATCTCTTTATTTTCAACGGCACTAAGGTATATGTCGGTAATAAGAATCGCAAGGATGTTATCGACACTAATTCCAATAAGATATTCAAGGAGGTGGCGCGAATCATGATGTCGACCGTCACCGGCACCGCGCTCTCTAATTCTTCCGATTTCTCCTTCGATATAGCCGATGGTGGCAAGTCTTATTGGCAAGTGACTCTCGTACCCAAGAAGAAGGATATGCGCAAGATGTTCACCAAGATTATCCTCAATTTCAAAAAGAGTGATCTGATGATTGCCGAAATCAATCTCTATGAGAGCAATAATGATCGAACCAACATCATCCTTAAGAATATTTCCACTTCAACTCCGATCAATGAGAGCCTTTTTGCTATTCCTAAGTAGTCTGTTGACCCTCTGCTTCTTCGATATTCGAGCTCAGGAGAGTGAACAGATTGTCCTCACCCCGGTCGTGTCTCGATTTTCGTTTCAGATTGAGGTGGCGGGAGGATTTGTGTCGGGCATAGCCATCTTTTCTGATCAAGATGATGCCATCAAGGGGTGTATGATCAATGAGTTCGGTGTTTCCGCTCTCGACTTCATCTATGATAAGAGAAAACAAAAACTCAAACTCCTCAAGGTGGTCTCTTTCTTGAATAAGTGGTATATCAAGGCCGTTCTGAAAAATGATCTCCGGTTCGCTCTCCACATCCTGTTTGACACTCCTTTCAAAGGAAAGACTAATTCGTATCAAGTCGATGGGAAAGATGATCTCCTCTCGATCTTGAATACCAAACGAAATATTAAGTATACATTCTCTCCGCTGATAGTCTCACCTCAAGATTCCGACTATGATACTGAAGAATAATCTATATAAGGTATTGAACGTAGATAGCGATGCTCGATCTTTCTCGTTGGAATTGATCGACGAGTGCCCTATCTATCGTGCTCATTTCCCGGAGCGACCCATCACTCCCGGCGTCTGTATTATTCAGATCGCTGCCGAGTTGATCGCTTCTCTATTACAGCAAGATCTGCACCTCTCGGATGTCTCCAATGCCAAGTTTCTCGCTGTGATCGATCCTTCTGCCACCAAGAGAATATCTGTATCGTTCGATAAGATCTCTCCCGGCAGCGACGATCTCTCCATTAAGACACAGGTCCGTGTCCATAATGATGAGACTCTGTTTTCCAAGTTATCCCTCTCTTTTATCAAGAAGTAATCGCCCCTCACCTCTTTTTAAGTTATGACCTTTACCGACAAAGATGATTTGATCAGCACGATGCGCAGATTTAAGATTTGTGTACTCATTCCGACTTACAATAATGCCGGAAGCCTCGGTCATGTCATTGACGATGTTTTGAATTTCTCATCCGATGTCATTGTGGTGAACGATGGCAGCACTGATTCTACCCTTGAGGTGCTCGATCAGTTCAAAGATTCGATCCATATTCTCTCTTATACCCAAAATCGCGGCAAGGGTCATGCCCTGAAGCAAGGGTTCAAGAGAGCCATCGATTTGGGATATAAGTATGCCATCACCATCGATTCGGATGGGCAGCATTACCCTGAGGATATTCCCCTTTTCGTCGAAGCTATTGCCTGCAATTATGGCGCTCTGATAGTCGGCGAAAGAGACCTCTCCAATGTCGACATCAATGGCAAAAGCTCTTTTGCCAATAAGTTCTCCAATTTCTGGTTCAATCTCCAGACCGGCAAAAGACTTCGTGACACTCAGACTGGTTATCGTGCATATCCTCTATTCAGCATTCATGGATTGTCCTGCCTGACAAGCCGTTATGAGGCGGAACTCGAACTCCTCGTATTTGCCGCTTGGCATGATGTCCCCATCATCTCTATACCAATCCGAGTTTATTATCCTCCTCAAGAGCAACGTGTATCTCACTTCCGCCCGGCTCTCGATTTCACTCGCATCAGCATTCTGAATACGATCCTCTGCATCCTTGCCATTATCTATGGTCTGCCACTCCGCATATTCTATGCTTTCGCTCATCGGAAGCTCTTCGCTCGCGAAGTCAAACTTTTCACCCACTGCAAGGGGGTGAAAAGAGAGGATGCCGTCACCATAGAGCGTTTCCTGCGTTCGATTTATGCATTCTTATATTTCATCTTCTGGTCGCTGCTGATTTTTACACCATTCACTCATCTATATTTTGCTATCGGTCGTCGTTCCGACTCAAAGAATCTACGCTTTCACAAGATGTTGCAGTGGATCTCCGGTTTCTTGGTGCGCCGTTTCCCCCGATGTCACACTCGTTTTGAAAATCCTTCGGGTGAGGATTTTAGTTCTCCGGTGCTGATCATCTGCAATCATCAGTCTCATCTCGACCTTCCGATTCTTATCTCGTTACACCCCAAACTCATTTTTCTTACCAATGATTGGGTCTGGAACAACCATATCTATGGATCTATAATCCACCATGCCGAGTATCTCCCCATCTCCGACGGCATTGAAGTGATATTGCCTCGCCTCAGAGAGCTGCGCGATCGCGGATATTCGATCGTTGTCTTCCCGGAGGGTACTCGCTCTGCCGATTGCTCTATCTTGAGATTCCATCAGGGTGCTTTCTTCCTCGCTCGCGAACTAAATCTCGACATACTCCCGATGGTGCTTCATGGTGCCGGTTTTTATCTCCCCAAAACGCAACATCTTTTCCGTGAGGGAAATCTTTCTCTTCATATCTTGCCTCGCGTTTCCGCCTCGGAGATCCCTGCTGATCTCCCGCTCCGTAAGATGGCTTCCAATTTCCGACGTTTGATTCTCGATAAGTATGTTGCCATGGCCACCGCAGCTGAGGATGTCCGATATTTTAAGTCGTTGGTATTGTATTTGTATGCTTATCGCGGTTGGCATAAGGTGGCGCGTTGTCGTCGCACGCTTCGCGAGGCTCAAAAGTTCTCCCGACTGATCAATACCCGTGGTCGGTTTCGCAAGGTCCGTATCATCAATAGCGGCATCGGAACTTTCGCTCTGCTATATGCTCTGGTCAATTCTTCGACCGAGGTCTTCGCATACGAGCATCGACGTGAGGATCTTCTCTTTGCCGCAGATACCCCATCTCTCCCTTCTAACCTCCATTTCATTCATGCTCCCCGGTGTAGCATGATCGATCAGAATGATTGCGATCTTACCATCATTCTCGACGATCACGATCATCCCGCTTCAGATGATATCATTTCTTCTTCTGTATACCTCCCTCTGAAGTCTTGATACGATTTAATTTATATTCTATCGACTATTTTCATCTCTTATGAATAAATCTGCTGTTATTATAGGTGCCGGACTTGGTGGTCTCTTCACCGGTGCGTTCCTCGCCAAGAATGGTCATAAAATCACGATCCTCGAAAAGAATGACACTATCGGTGGCGGACTACAGTGCTTCCGCCGCCTCGATAAGTCGTTCGAAACGGGTATGCATATCTTGGGTGGCTTCCGTCCCGGGGGCAACCTATATAAGATGTGCAAGTATCTTGGCATTCTCCATAAGCTTAAACTCCATCATATTGACGACGATTGTATGGATGAGATCTTTTATCACTCCTCCGGCGAGGTGTTCCGGATTCCTTCCGGCCGCCACCGCTTCGTGGAGCGCCTTTCATCCTATTTCCCCCATGAGGCTGAGGGCATTCGCAACTATGTCGAACAGCTCTATCGCATCACTGACGAGATCTCCCTCTTCCATCTCGGTGAGGGCCCCTACGAACTCCTTTTCAACTCTGAAATCGCTACTTGGCCTGCCGATCGCCTTATCGCTCAGTTTGTCTCCGATCCCAAACTCCAAGAGATCCTGGCTTATCTCTGTCCGATTTATGGCGGCGTACGTGAGCATACTCCGGCATATATACATGCCTTGATCAATGTCCTTTATATCAATGGCGCTTCTCGTTTTGTGGATGGCAGCCAGCATTTCGCCGACGCACTCCGTGATGTCATCTTGCAGTGTGGGGGAGAAGTGATCCCTTCGTCAGAGGTCGTCAATGTCGAGGTGGTGGATAAGTCCGTATCTGCTATATCCACTGCTGATGGCAGACGCTTCTCTGCTGATATTTTCGTCTCTTCAATCCATCCGACTGAACTGGTGAGTATGATCCCTCAAGGCACGTTCAGCCGCTTCTTCGTAAAGCGTATCAATGAGATCCCTGTATCATATTCCGCTTTCGGTTTATTTATTGACCTTAAGCCGGGTCAATTCCCATATATCGACCACACTTGCTATCTTATGAAGGATTTCGGATCTATGTGGAATCAAGATAAGTGCGATCCCGATCTCTGGCCTGCCGGGTTTATGTATATGACTCCTCCCGATTCCGGTCAAGGTCTCTTCGCCGACCGACTGCTGATCCATTCGATCATGAGTTATGATCAGGTGCGCCAATGGGAAAATACATCCGTCGGCCATCGCGATGAGAAGTATTTGAAGTGGAAGGAGGGTTGTGTCGAACGACTCATATCTGCTATGGAACTGAGATATCCCGGTTTCCGTGATATGATCAGTCATGTATATGCTGCAAGTCCTCTGACCATTCGTGATTATTATCATACCAAGGAAGGTGCCATCTTTGGTTATCAGAAGGATTGCCAAGATCTGTTCTTCTCCCGTCTTCCGGTATATACCAAGCTCCGGAACCTTTTCCTCACAGGTCAAAATGTAAATCTCCATGGCATTTGCGGTGTCCCGCTTACTGCTCTGCTTACTGCCAATGCCATCTTGGGTTCAAATTCTCTAGTCAATCAAATCAAAAATGTCTAAGTTTCTTTATAGGTTTTTCGTTTTTTTTATTCTCTCTCGGATCGGTTCCTTTGCTTTCGCCGAGTCGAAGTCGATCAATATCTGGGAGGGTACGCATTGTCGCTCTTATGTCCGGCTCACCCCCTACCTCGCTGAGGGCGACAGCAATGTGGCCGTAATCGTATGCCCCGGTGGCAGCTATTTCTGGCTCGACCGTGCCACTGAGGGTGAGGGTGTCGCCCGGTGGCTACAGTCTAATGGTATCTCCGCTTTCGTATTGGAGTATCGGGTCGCCGGTGTCTTCGGCTTCGTGACTCATCATCGCATCATGGCACGCGGTAATAGATATCCCGATATGATGCTCGATGTGCAACGCTCCATCCAATTAGTCCGTGAGAATGCCGATTACTATCATATCGATCCCGAGCGCCTCGGTGTGATGGGTTTCTCTGCCGGTGGGCACCTCGCTGCCATGTCTGGCATCTTCTTCGACACCCACTTCTTGCAGCAGGAGGGCATTTTCTCGAGTGTATCGCTCCGCCCCGATTTTATCGCTCCAATCTATCCGGTCATTTCTCTGGTCGATCGCTCCGTCCATAAGCGTTCGCGTCGTGGCCTACTGGGTGAGGGTCATGATATTTCCCCCGAAATGAAGGATTCTCTCTCCCTTGAACTTCATGTCCGTCCCGATATGCCCCCGACTTTCCTTATGAATTGCGTCGACGACCCTATCGTCGATTATCATAATTCCGTTTTGCTTGATTCCGCAATGTCTGCCGTCGGTGCTCCACACAGATATGTGCAGTTTGCCACAGGCGGACATGGGTTCGGCGCTAATCCGAAAAAGACTACTTCCGAGGCTATCGCTTGGAAGGAGATTTTCATTAATTGGCTTAATAATATATTCAAATGAAATATTCCAATCCCGATATCGAGTTTTGCCCCGTCCATGAGATCGAGGTGTTCCAAAACGATCTGCTGAAGAAGGCTCTCCAGTATCTTCAGTCTGCATCTCCTTTCTATCAGCGGATGTTCCGTCAGAATAATATTGATATCTCGCAGATCCTCTCGATAGGTGATCTGGTCAATATCCCTTTCACCGAGAAGAAAGATCTCCAATTATACAACGAGGATTTCTTGTGCGTGCCTCGTCACAAGGTGATCGATTATATCACCACCTCCGGCACTCTGGGCGACCCGGTGACTTTCGGTTGCACCGACAAGGATCTCGATCGACTCGCTTTCAATGAGATGAAGTCGTTCGCCTGCGCCGGGTTGCAACCCGGCAATGTGGTTCAACTCATGACGACTATCGACAAGCGATTCATGGCAGGACTCGCCTATTTTCTCGGCATCCGCAAGCTTGGTGCCGGTGTGATCCGTGTAGGTAATGGTATGCCCGAGTTGCAGTGGGACACTATCCGTCGAATTAAGCCAGATACGCTGATGTGTGTCCCATCGTTTATCCTCCGCCTTATTGAATATGCCGAGCAACACAACATCGATTATCGAAATTCAAGCATCCGTCGCATCATTGGCATCGGAGAGGGGCTCCGTCAGCAGGATTTCTCGCTCAATCTCCTCGGACAGCGCATCAAGGATAAATGGGATGTCGACCTATTTGCAACTTATTCTTCCACCGAGATGGGCGCCACTTTCTCGGAGTGTTCATTTGGTTGCGGTGGGCACGTCCATCCCGAACTTATCATCGTAGAAATCATCGGTGAGGATAATCTCCCAGTGCCCGATGGCGAAGTGGGAGAGGTCGTCGTCACTACTCTCGGGGTCGAGGGTATGCCTCTGCTCCGTTTCCGCACCGGCGATATGAGCCGCAAGATCACCGAGCAGTGCCGATGTGGCAGATTCTCTTTTCGCCTCTCTCCATTGGTGGGCCGCAAAAATAATATGATCAAACTCAAGGGCACGACCATTTATCCCCCTGCCATCAACGATGTCCTCGACAATACTCCTTATATCGTGAACTATGTCGTCGAGGTCCGTAATAGCTATGCAGGTACCGACGAGGTTGTAGTCAAAGTTGGCGTGGCCTCCACTCAGACTTTCGATATGGTCAAGGATCTTAAAGATCGTTTCAGATCGCGTATCCGTGTCGCCCCAATCGTCGAAATCCTTGACCCTGACGATGTCTCTAAAATCAATAATCCCGGCAACAATCGTAAACCTATTAAGTTTATCGACAATCGTCGTTAGTATCTTATCTATGCGTATATTCCTCTCTATTTTCGATTTCTTCAAGCGATTCCCCATTCGGGCATGGATCATATTCGTGGTCGTTACGATCGCTCTGATACTTTCCTTCTTATCCCTATCTTATAAGGAGGATATCTCCGATTTCTTACCACTTGATGAAAAGAATCAAACCGCACTTTCGGTTTATCAAGATATTTCGGGTGCCAACAATATATATGCCATTATCTCCACTCGTGACACTACCGATGTCGACCCACAAGTGCTCGCAGAGGGTGTCGATGCGCTCGCTGACAATGTCGAGAGGCTTGATTCGCTTCATTTCATCAAGACTATGGTCAAGACCATCGACTTGGAGAGGATGCTTGAGGTCTCTGATTTGATCTATGAAAATATACCTTATTTCCTCTCCGAGCAGGATTATCAGCGCATCGACAGCCTCCTCTCCACTCCCGATTATGTAGCCGAGCAAGTCGCGACTGATAAGCAGGCTCTCCTCTTCCCATCCTCTTCGATGGTAGCTGCCAATATTTCTCGCGACCCTCTTAATCTTTTCTCCCCCATCATGACTCGACTTGGAAATGCCGGTATGTCGATCGATTTTGAATCTTACGATGGCTATATCCTATCCCCCGATTGCAAGAGGGCTATCCTTATCCTTGAGTCTTCTTTCGGCGCTCACGAGTCGGAGAATAATGCCAATCTGGTCGAGATGCTCAATCATGCTATCGACCGAACTCATGCTCAAAATCAGCAACTCGACATCCATATCATCGGCGGTCCCGTCGTGGCTGTAGCCAATGCCCGTCAGATCAAACATGATTCGATGCTCGCAGTCTCTATTGCTGTGATTCTCATTCTTCTCCTCTTGATTTATGTCTTCCGAAATCTCCGAAACATCCTCTTGATATTGGTGTCGGTGGCTTGGGGTGGTCTTTTCGCCATGGGCATCATTGCCATTTTCTATGACTCGGTGTCTATCATCGTTATCGGCATCGCTTCGGTAATCCTCGGCATCGCCGTGAATTATCCTCTCCACCTCATCGATCATCTCAAGGAGAGCCACGATCCCCGCGCTTCGCTCCGCGAGATAATTTCACCTCTATTGGTAGGAAATATTACCACTGTCGGAGCTTTCCTTTGCCTTGTGCCTCTAAATGCTCCGGCTCTCCATGACCTCGGCCTATTCAGCTCCCTCCTCTTGGTCGGCACCATCGCTTTTGTCTTGATTTTCCTCCCTCTGATAGTCCATATACGTCGCCGCGACGACCGTCGCCCTCCTCGCACTCTTCTCCTCTCTCGCTTGGCGGCTGTATCTGTCGAAAATAATAAGTGGATCGTGGCTGTCGTCTTGATCCTCACCATGGTCTTCGCTTTCTTCAGCTTCGACACGGAGTTCGATTCCGATATGAGGAATATAAACTTTATGACTCCTCAGCAACGTGAGGATATGGCTTATTTTCAAAGCCTCGTTAGTCCCAACCCCGAGTCGCAAGACCTTTATATCGTTAGCTCTGCTCGTTCTTGGGAGGAGGCGCTATTCCAGAATGAACTGATCGATCATCATATCGATTCCCTTGTCGAAGCCGGCCTCGCTTCCCGCCATAATCATGTCTCTTCTTTCATCGCTTCGAAACAAGAGCAGTCCTTGCGTCTCGAGCGTTGGAAGAATTTTACCGAGCGTTATCGCTCTATCTTCGAGACTGACCTATTGAATGCAGCTCTCGCCAATGGTTTTAGTCGGGAGGCTTTCTCCCCTTTCTTCCAAATTTTAGATCAAGAGTATAAGGCCAAAACTTTTGAGGAATTCGCTCCTTTGGTGGCTGCACTCTTTGTCGGTAATGTCTCGGAGGATGTGAAGTCTGAGCGCCGGTCGATCGTTCAGACTATATCTATACCCAATTCTCAGATAGAAAATGTCAAACTCTCTCTTTCTGACGTGCCTGATTTCAACGGACTTGTCTTTGATGTAAAGAGCATGAATGGCTCTATCGCCAATACTCTCTCAGATGATTTCAACTATATCGGTATCGCCTGCGGTTTTATCGTTTTCTTCTTCCTCTGGATCTCTTTGGGCTCTTTTGAACTCGCTGTCGTCTCTTTCATCCCTATGGCGGTAAGCTGGATTTGGATCCTTGGAATTATGGCAATCTTCGGGATTAAGTTCAATATCGTGAATATTATCCTCGCCACTTTCATCTTCGGTCAGGGCGATGATTACACCATATTTATTACTGAGGGGCTATCTTTCGAGTTAACTTATCGTCGCAAACTCCTCGATGCTTACAAGAGTAGTATAGTTGTCTCGGCTCTAATTATGTTTATTGGCATTGGCACTCTCTTAGTGGCTGAGCATCCTGCCCTCCGTTCGCTTGGCGAGGTGACAGTGGTCGGAATGATCTCGGTGGTGCTTATGGCTTATCTCTTCCCCCCGTTACTCTTTAAGTGGCTTGTTAGCAAAAATGGAAAATTGCGCTTCCGCCCCATCACCATCAAGAAGTTGCTCTGCACCGCTTTCTGTGCCACAGTCTTCTTCTGCCAACTTCCCACTGCATATATATTAGGCTTCTTCCTGTTTGTTCTTACCAAGCCAACTCCTTCGAAGCGTGAGCTCTTCCATCGTTATTGCTGCTCGGTGTTCCGCTTTGATGCCAAGAGAATGCCAGGCATTAAGTTTAATCTCTCTAACGTCTATGAAGAATCGTTCGCCTCTCCTGCTGTAATCATCTGCAATCATGAGTCTATACTTGATTCGTTCTTTATGATGATGATTACTCCCAAGGTGGTGCTTGTGGCTAATGAACACATCAAATTTAATCCGATCATCAGCACAATATTCAAATGGTGTGATTTCCTCACCATCGCCGATGGCAAGGATAGTATAGTAGCTCAACTGCGATCTTTGGTCGATGAGGGTTATTCTGTCGCTATTTTCCCCGAGGGTGAGCGCCCCGATATGAACGATATGAGTCTCAAACGATTCCGTAAGGGGGCCTTCTATGTAGCTGATGTTCTCGCCCTCGACATTGTGCCGATTTATTTCTATGGTATTCGTCAGATTATGCCTAAAGGATCCGCTGTGTCCAATGGCGGTTCGATACATATCGAGATCGGAAAGCGTATTGCGCATACCGAACTTGCCCTTATGGGAGATGTCGCCGCTCAAGCCAAGACATTGCGTCGTCTCTATATGGAGCATCTCGAGAGTACTCATCGAGATTTTGCTTCGATCTCTTCTTTGTCTCCCATCGTATATGACCGTTTCATCTATAAGGGAAGACAAATCGAACGTGACGCTCGTCACATACTCTCCAAACTCAGTGCCAAATATGACCGGGATTTATCCTCTCTCGGTGATGCCCGCTCTATATTCGTCTATGACAATGTCGGTAGGGGAGAACTCGCTCTATTGTTGGCTCTGATCTATCCGAATGCCGTCATATATTGCCGCTGTGTTTCCCAGGAGAATCAAATGATATTCGATGGCGCTGCTACAGATTTTGTACCCAACATTCGTGTAGTTCCCGATTTCCTTTTCGACACGGAGACTCTCTCCGAAACGATGCTGATTACTGTCGTTGATGGCTCTGCTCCCATCTCCGATGCTCCCATCCCCGAAACCTTTGCCGATTCTCAGTTGTTATTAAGTTATAAATTAATTGCGATATGATGACCAAATTCACCCTCGCTTCGGCTCTCATTCTGGCTTCGTGCGCTTCGACTCTTGCTGTCTCGCCGAGTGTCTCTCCCGTCATTAACCTCGATCGGTCGGTCTCTTTTACTTTCCACGTTCCTTCCGATCGTGATGAGGATATCGATTATGATGAGGTCTATATCAAGGGCTCTTTCGTTAAGCAGAATACTGTCAAGGCGGGTTTCATCAAGTTCCATCGTGAGGCTAAGGTCGAAATGAAAGAGGTCGAGGAGGGTGTCTCTTGGACTTACACCACCCCTCCGCTCGACTCGGAATTATATACCTATCAGTTTGAAGTGGATGATCATCTTTTCGTCGATCCCGATAACCCTAATCGCCTGCGTGATGTCGCCGATACGTTAAGCTATTTTATCATCCCCGGTGGTATTGCCGATGATTATATCAATCATAATGTGCCGCATGGATCGGTTAAGAAGGTATGGTATCCTTCGTCGCTCAATGGTATGTCGAGTCGACGTATGTCGATATATCTCCCTGCTGCTTATAAGTCGCAGTCCTCTAAATCTTTCCCCGTGCTTTATCTCTTGCATGGATCAGGCGGCGATGAGGAGGCTTGGCTCGATGCCGGCCGCCTCGCTCAGATCATGGATAATTTGATTGCCGACCATCGGTGTCTTCCTATGATCGTCGTTATGCCTAATGGCAATATTGACCTCGCTGCCGCTCCCGGTGCTGACCCCAACGATCCCGATAGACTCCCTTCTGCCAAGAATACTAATTCGATGTTAGGCCACTTCGAAGCACATTTCGTCGATGAAATCGTCGCTTTCGTCGATAAGAATTATCGTTCTATCCCCGATAAGAATCATCGTGCTATTGCCGGTCTTTCTCTCGGTGGTCTTCATACTCTCTATATATCGCTCAATAACCCCGATTGCTTTGATTATGTCGGCCTTTTCTCTGCCCAAACCACTAATGCTCTTAATGATGGCCGTATAAAGGGTATCAAAAATATTGGTGAGGCTTGGAATGACCTTAAAAGTTCTTTCTCGTTTATGGGTGGTGGTAGGGTAGACCGTAATATTTCTCGCATCACTTCCGACAATCTCGATATTTATAAGAACCTTGATGATAAACTCAAAATACAATTCGCCAACTCTCCTAAAGTCTATTATATCGCTGTCGGCACCAATGATTTTGTCAAAAAACTGAATGATGATTTCCGCAAAACTCTCGATGCAGCCGGTTACACTTATATCTACAATGAGACCGACGGATCTCACACCTGGGAAAGCTGGCGCCGGTACTTGGTAGCCTTCCTTCCCCTCCTATTCAAGTAGCCCCCTCTCTCTCCTTCTCTTTCCCATCGTTCCCCAAAGTTTGGCTTTGGGGTGAAAAATATGTGGTCGGTTTTTCTTGGTGGTTTTGTTGCTTTTTTGTAAATTTGTCTTTTTGGAGGTGGGGAGTCGGTTCTCTCTTGGTGCCGATTTTATCTTTTTTTTATTCTTTGAAATCTACTTATCATCATGAATATCACCCTTTTATCCAAAATCTTTCTCGCTGCTTCGGAGCATGCTGCCGAGGCTACCGGTCATGCCGATTCTGCTCATGAGTTGGCAAGCATCGACGAGGTTTTTTCTCTCGCTGCCGCCGGTTCTTATATCGGTATCTCTGTAGTGGCTGTAGCCCTTTTCCTTCTGATCGTGCTCAATCACCGATGGAAGAGTATCTTCAATTGGCTCGAACGTCGCAATCTTTTCGTCATCTTCGTTATTACTTGGTTCGTCGGTCTGGTCACCTACGATGTCGGTATGTATACCGGAGATCCCGGTTCGCTGTGGGGTAATTTCCCGATGGCGATCATCCATTCGTTCGAGATCTTCCTCCTCGAGAGTGATGCCGCTGCCCTCCATCCCCCATTCCATAATAATTGGGTGTTCATGACCATATTCTCGCTGGTCCATTTCTCCGCCGCTATTGTCACTCTCCTCTTCGTGATAAAGCATTTCGGATTCAGCATCATTGCAGCCTTGCGCCGTTATGTCGCCTCTTCGCGGTTCATCCGCACCCTCTGCGACATCTTCACCTTCGGCTCTTTCGGCAAGCGTCAGTATGATTATTACATCTTTTGGGGACTCAATGATTACACCTATTTCCTCGCTTCTGACATCAAGCGCCACTATGAGCAGCACCCCGAGTTGGGCAGATTCCGCATCATCGTGATCCGTTCTGCCGCCAATGATAAGGCTTCTGCCGAACGCAACGGCATGACTCGCCTCTTCAATTTCATATCTATCAAGAATCAAGACCTCGACCGGCTCCTCGACCTCGATTGCCTCACCTGCAATACTTTCGCCAACCTCAGTGAGTATAAGGCTATGGCTGATGGTAGCAACGACTGCGATATCTTCGCTTCGATCGGACTTAAGTTTATCCCCAAGATCCTCAAGCAGAAGTCTACCGGCAGAGCCCATTTCTTCTTCCTTTCCGATCAAGAAACCGACAATCTATATTGCCTCAGGAATATCATCGAGGATCGCTCGCTCGTAGCACTCAATTCTCGCCCCTACGATCGCAAAAACGAGTTCCGCGATCGAGTCGTCTGCTATTGCCATGCACGCACTCGTGATTTCTCTCGCTTCCACCGCATGGGCGATATTCGTGTCAATATCATCGACTCTTCTTCTATTTCTGTCGAGTATCTCAAGATCCATTCTCAATATCAGCCCATCAATTTCGTAGATGTCGACACCATGGCCAACCCCGGTTGCGTCTCTTCGAAGTTCACATCGCTGGTGGTTGGCTTCAACGAGGTGGGGCAGGATGTCACCAAGTTCTTGTATGAGTTCGGAGCTTTCGTTGACTCCAAGTCTGATGATTCTCACACCGATCGAAGCTATTTCCGATGCCATGTCGTCGATAATAAGATGAAGGATTATAAGGGCAATTTCCTCTCCTCAGCCTCTGCTATGGCGCAGACCACCAATCCCTCCGATGGCACTCATCTCGTAGAGTTCCATGATTTCGATTATCGCTCGGATAGATTTTTCGATCTCTTGCAAGACATTGCCCCGGATCTGAATTATGTAGTGGTGGCTGTCGGCGACGATATGGAGGGTGTTTCGCTCGCCATTCGCATTATGGATGCCATCCGCCGCACAGGCAGAGATTTCCATAACCTCCGCATATTCGTGAAAAATTACGATTTCTCTCGCCTCGAACTGATGAAGTCTATCGTCGCTTCTTGCAACAACATCGAGGAGCGCATCGTCATATTCGGCTGTATCGATCAGATATATAATTATCAAATGATAGTCGATAATTATATCGAGCAGAAGGCCAGAAAGTATATGATAGCATACGATCTGCTGCATGCCGGCAAGACCCTGCGCAATCGCTTGCTCCAGCTATACGAATCTCGCTCCCTGCGCAGTTACGACCCCGTAGCCGAGCGCCGAATTAAACTCTCTGCTTCTACCGACAGTAAGGGTAATCCTGTCGATCTGGTCGATAATATAAGGCAACTACGCCGTAAGGAAACGCAAGATTTCGCCAACGCTTTCCATGAGAGCACCAAGATCGCAATCCTCGATAAGGTTTTGCCCAATTGGAGACAGAATCTCCCTTCTCGCATATTCTCTACTTCGGAGGTGTGTGGCAGAACTTGGGTAATATCCGATTTTGTCAATAAGAGGGATGTCTCTCCCAAGGAGACTCTCTATAATCGCGTATCTCCCGACGAACAACATATCATGGACAATCTCGCCAAACTCGAACATATCCGTTGGAATGCCGCCCATGAGGCTATGGGTTATGTCTGCCTCGATGTCAAGTATCCATCTTCCGGAACTTGTGTAGAAAGCCTTGGCGCTCATAAGTGCATCGTGTCTTGGGAGGATCTTGACGCTGTCTCTGATGTCTGCTCTTCCGATGACTATCTCGAGGATTTCAAAGTCTATGATTATGGCGTGGTAAATACTACCATCCTCCTGAACTCCAAGGAGTATGAAAGTTATGTCAATACGATGTTCGACCTTTATTAGAATGCGCTCTTAATCGATATAATCATGTCTTTAGATAATTATAAGCCTCAGCCCATCGACCTCTCTGATGTCGAACTGCCGGAATCGCTTCGAGAACTCTCCGAACTCTTGGCGCGTAATGTCCATGAAGTCTGGGCGGCTTCCCGCATCGCCCAGGGGTGGACCTACGGCGACCACCGAGACGACACCCTCCGGCAGACTCCATGTCTCGTTGACTATGACTCCCTGTCTGAAGAGGAGAAAGACTACGACCGACTTACCTCTCAGCAAACTCTCAAGCTAATCCTCAAACTCGGCTACAAAATCAGCAAGGATTAGTGCTTTTTTATTTGTTTGCGCGTCTTAGACGCGCTCTAAATTTGTTACTTTTATAGTTTTTTTCGTAACTTTGTGCCTGGTTAGTTAGTGACTCGATTTGTTTGATTGATTTTCATCCTCAACTTTATCGATCCGCTATCGTATGTGTTATAGCTTTTTTTGCTCGGTTTATGTACAAGTTTTTTTTATTTCTTTTCTCGGTGTTTTTCTCCTTTTCTTCCATCTTTGCCAATGAAAGCAAGTATGAAGATCTGTTGAAAAAGAGTTCGTCGCTCAGCGCGTCCAAACTCGTGGCTACTGCCGACGATTATTATAATAAGGGTCGTGTCGAAGAGGCTATGGTCCTATATATGATGGTGATCTCTCGCGATCTTGATTCTTCTTCCACCCAAGATGTTGCCGACCATGTCAAGGCGAATCTTTCTGCCGGTGATATCCTCTATGGCAAGGGCAATTATTCCAATGCCCTCCGATTCTATGTCACAGGTCTAAAGATTTCCGAGTCTTCTTCCGAGTTCCCATATCTCGCTACTCTCTATAAGAACATCGGTAATGTCTACAACATGTTTCAGGATTTCGAGAAGGGTAACGCCATGTATGTCGCCGGGCTGCAAGAGGCTAAACGTGTCAAGGATAATGAAACCACCTACAAGCTCCTCCAGAACCTCGCCGGTGTTAAGGTGAACCTTGGCCAGTATGCCGATGCTCGGCAATATTTCCAGCAGTCTCTCTCGGTCGATCATAAAGTCACCGACGAAGGTCGTTTCATGGAGAGTTTCCTCTCCGCCCTCCTCCTTAAGTATGAGGGCCGAGAGAGGGAGGCTATCCTTCAGTTTAAGGATTTGGCCCTTATGTCGCGACATTCCAAGCTCAATGCCCGCTATGAGTGCTCTGCATATAGCGAGTTGGGTCGCATTTATAATAATTTGAATCGCAATGATTCAGCCATCTATTACCTCGAGAAGTGTCGCGAGGTGGCGCAAGGACATTCCATCCTCTATCAATATACCGAGTCTCTTAAACTCCTCTATACCCTCTACGACAGCATGGGCAATCATGTCAAGGCCACCGAGATCAAGGATCGATATCTCGAACTCAAGGATTCGATCTACAATCAGCGCCAGTTCGATATGGCGAAGAATCAGCAGTTCCTCTACGAGATGGAGAAGACCGAGCATGAGATCGCTGTCATCAATGAGAAGCAGGCTCGCAGCGCCAAGCTAATCAGCCGCCAGCGCATCATGCTCTTTAGCATCACCGGCGCGGTAATCATAACTCTCTTCCTTATTTATTTCTTCTATCGACAAAACCGAAAACTCAAGGATAGTTACCGCAATCTCTTTGATATCCACAATCGTCTCTCCGCCGAGCAGCGTGAAGCCCGCGATAAGCACCTCTCTCTTGTGCAGCAAAACGAGTTCCTACGCAATGAGCTCGCTCGCCTCGGTTGGAAACACCCCGATAACAATGCAAACGCCGCCACCGATGCCGTGGCTGAAAAGATCTCCGATAATTCCCCCACAGGCGGCGATGCTCCCGGCGATGATGTCACTGATGCCACTTCTGATCCCAAGTATTCCGGATCGGCTCTCGACCAGACTCAGAAGGATCTCCTCGCCGGTCGTATCACCGATGTCATGGAAAGCCAAAAACCTTTCTGCTCCCCCGACCTCAACCTTAGCCAACTCTCTCAGCTCGTCGGCTCTAACAGCAAGTATGTATCCCAGGTCATCAACGACGTCTTTAAGAAGAATTTCGCCACCTTCGTCAATGAGTATCGAATCAACCTCGCTTGCGACCGCTTCGCCAATGACGAGGAGTACGGAAATTACTCCATCGAGGGTATCGGCCAGAGTGTTGGCTTCCGTTCAGGTGCCAATTTCACTTCCGTATTTAAAAAAATCACCGGTATTTCCCCTTCCGTATATCGTAAGCTCTCTTACGAAAATAGAAAACCAAGTTTAAAAAAGAGGGAAAAAACCTTCATCTTCTTTTAAATTCTTGAATCCTAAAATCTTTAATTTGGCAATATTTAGACTATTAGATAATATTGCAATCGAAAAGTTTGTACATAAACCATAGTCTAAAACAATATAATCCGCTTTTATTATTTTATATTATCAATCAAAATTAGTTTAAATATCCTCTAACCTTACAAACAAAGGGGCTTCTCGTTGATGAGACGCCCCTTTTTGCTATTCTATATTTTTTATGTTCGATCAGGCGAGTCGCTTTTCGAGGTTGACTCTGATCGCTTTAAGGAATTGCTCGGAGTTCACCGCTGTCGGTTTTACTCCCTCCATCAGGTTGACCAGGTCTTTGGTCACTATTCCGGCATTGAGTGTGTCGAAGCAGGCTGCCTCCAGTTCATTGCCGAATCTTACCAATTCCGGAAGGTTGTCGATCTCGCCACGCTTGCGTAACGCTCCGCTCCATGCAAAGATCGTCGCCATCGGGTTGGTCGATGTCTCTTCCCCTTTTAGATATTTGTAGTAGTGGCGTGTCACTGTGCCGTGGGCTGCCTCATACTCATATTTGCCATCGGGAGATACCAGCACTGAGGTCATCATCGCCAAGGAGCCGAACGCTGTCGACACCATATCCGACATCACGTCGCCGTCATAGTTCTTGCATGCCCAGATATAGCCACCTTCGCTTCTGATCACGCGTGCCACGGCATCATCGATCAGTGTGTAGAAGTATTCCAAGCCGAGTCGCTCGAACTCTCCCTTGTATTCCTCATACACTTCATCGAAAATCTCGTGGAAGCGTGCATCATATTTCTTCGAGATGGTGTCTTTGGTGGAGAACCAAAGGCTTTGCTTCATATCGATCGCAAATTTGAAACAGCTGTGGGCGAAGGAGCGGATCGATTTGTCGGTGTTGTGCATACCCTGGATCACGCCGGGTCCCTTGAACTCGTGGATTACTTCCTCTTCCTTCTGTTTCGAGCCTTCGAACACGAGCTTTGCCGTGCCGGCCTCTTCGACGCGAATCTCTACATTCTTGTAGACATCGCCGTAGGCATGACGTGCGATAGTGATAGGCTTCTTCCAGTAGCGAACTGCCGGCTTGATGCTCTCGATGGTGATTGGTGTGCGGAACACGGTGCCGTCGAGGATCGAACGGATGGTGCCATTGGGGCTCTTCCACATGCTGTGAAGATGATATTCATCCATGCGCGCAGCGTTGGGAGTGATGGTGGCGCATTTCACTGCCACACCATATTTATTCGTAGCCTCGGCTGCCTCAATTGTCACGCGGTCTGCGGTCTTGTCGCGCTCGGGTAGCCCCAAGTCGTAGTATTCCGATTTCAGATCGACAAAGGGTAGGATCAGCTCTTCTTTGATCATCTTCCAGAGGATGCGTGTCATCTCATCGCCATCCATCTCCACCACCGGTGTGGTCATCTTGATTTTTTCCATGGTTTTTAAGGTATTGTGTTTGGGTTAAGAGCGCGTTCCTTAAATTTTTGGGGCCGTAGGGGTCGTAGCCTTGAGTCG
>JBJEDL010000079.1:0-67036 GCA_051872035.1 Lepagella sp. | reverse complement strand
TCCCCTGAGGAGGAGTGAGGAGATGGTCGTTGCACTTCTTATTGGAAACTTTAATGAAATAATCTGCATTTTTTTCATCTCAAACGCTTCATAATCTGCCCATTTTTTTGTAACTTTGAAGATTGAACTGTCGGGTGGGGCTCGTTTTGTCCCTTTTGATGCCCGTTTCTGTTCTTTTTGTATTGATTTTTATCTATTTAACTCATACTGTTATGTCTAAAAAGTTCTTTTATCTTCTCCTCGGTGGTGCTCTCATCACTATGGGTGGCTGCTCCAAGAAGTTGGGTCAGCTCAATAGCGAGTATTTCAATACTGTTGCTACCCCTCTCGAGACTGTAGGTGAGACTGTCACCGGCAATGTCTATGGCAATATTCCTGCCAAGTATATGCTCAAGAATGCTAAAGTCACCGTGACTCCCGTCATCACTTGGGGCAGCACGGCAGCCCTCGACGGCGTAACTTACGGCGAGCAAGTGTGCCAGCCCGTACTGATCCAGGGCGAGGATGTTCGCGCCAATGGCCAGGTGGTAAGCTATAGCAATGGCGGAACTGTCAACATCCCCTTGGCTGCCAAGTATATCCCCGAAATGGCTAACTCTGAGCTCTACCTCGACTTCAATGTCGATCAGAATGGTAAAATCTATACCCTCCCCCGCCTTAAAGTCGGCTATGGCGTCCTCGCCACCTCTACTTGGGCTTCCGCCAAGACTGTGACTCCCGCCACTGCCCCCGACAATTTCCAGAAGGTGATCACCGAGAAATATTCCGCCGATATCCACTTCCTTATCAACCAGGCTAATATCCAGTCGAAGGAGACAGGCAAGTCGGAATATATCGACCTCAACAAGAAGCTGATCGAAGCAAGCCAGGCTGCCAACCAGGAGATCGCCGGCATCTCTATCAATTCTTACGCTTCTCCCGAAGGCTCCGTGGAGTTCAACACTTCACTGGCCGAGAAACGCGAAGTCAACACTTCCAAGCTGATCGAGAGCCAACTCAAGAAGGATAAGATCACCGAGTTCGGTGAACTTACTTCCTCTTTCACTCCCGAAGACTGGGAAGGTTTCGAGAAGCTCGTGGCCAACAGCAATATCCAGGATAAAGACCTGATCCTCAGCGTCCTCAAGCTCTATCCCGATCCCGAAGATCGCGAACGCGAGATCCGCAACCTCTCGTCAGTGTTCAATGAGCTCGCCGATCAGATCCTTCCCCAATTACGTTATTCTCGCGTTATGGCGACTATCAACACCCTGGGCAAGAGCGACCGCGAACTCCTCGACCTCTACAACAGCGATCCCTCCAAGCTCACCGAAGAGGAGCTCCTCTATCTCGCCACTCTCACCGACGACAACCTCAAGAAGATGGAGATCTACAACACAGCTGCCGAACTCCACTCCAAGGATTATCGCACCTACAACAACCTCGGTATGACTCAGTATGCCACCGGCGACTATGAGGCTGCTCAAGCCAACTTCGAATATGCTCACAGCCTTAACCCCTCTGCCAAGGAGCCTGAGATGAACCTCGGTCTTATCTCTATGCTCGAAGGCAACTACTCCAAGGCTAATGAGCTCTTCGGCGCCGCTGCCGGCGTGCCCGAAGCCAACGACGCCATGGGCGTGTTCTACCTCAACCAGGGTGACACACAGAAGGCTATCCGCGCTTTCGGCGACACTAAGACCAACAACGCCGCATTAGCTCAAATCCTCGATAAGAACTATAGCGAGGCTTCAAGCATCCTCTCTTCTATCAAGAACCCCGATGCTACCACTTACTACCTCTCAGCTATCGTAGCAGCTCGCACCAACAACAATGTGAACGTGATCAACAACCTCCGCAAGGCTGTAAAACTCGATCCTTCACTCTTGAAGCGCGCTCAAAACGATAAGGAGTTCGCCAACATCAGCCTCTCTAATCTCTAATACAATCATCTATATAGGCTCGGTGATCTTCAACACCGAGCCTATATCATATCTTATACACTGCAATCCTTTATGAAAAAGCTCTTCCTTCTTGATGCTTACGCCCTTATATTCAGAGCCTATTATGCTCTGATACGTATGCCTCGCATCACTCAAAACGGCTTTAACACCTCCGCCATATTCGGTTTTGTCAATACTCTTGAAGACCTGCTGAAACGTGAGAATCCCACCCACATAGCAGTCTGCTTCGACCCTGCCGGCCCGACCTTCCGCAAGAAGGAGTTCGAGGAGTATAAAGCCCAACGCGATGAGACTCCCGAGGACATCAGGAAGGCGATACCCTATATCAAGGATATCATCAGAGCTTACCGCATACCGGTGGTCGAAGTCGAGGGCTATGAGGCTGACGATGTAATCGGCACCCTCGCCTGCCGCGCCGAGAAAGAGGAATTCACCACCTATATGATGACTCCCGACAAGGATTTCGGCCAACTCGTCACCAACTCAATCTTCCAATACAAGCCCTCCCACCGAGGGCAAGACCCCGAGATCCGCGGCGTCAAGGAGGTCTGCGATCTCTATGGCCTTAAGCGTACGTCGCAAGTCATCGACCTGCTCGCCCTGATGGGGGATAAGATCGACAATATCCCCGGATGCCCCGGTGTCGGCGAAAAGACCGCTATCAAGCTGATCTCAGAGTATGACTCCGTAGAGGGGCTGATCGAAAATGCCGACCAAGTGAAGGGGGCTATAGGCAAGAAAATCAAGGAGAATGTAGAGCAAATCAAATTCTCCAAACATCTCGCCACAATCTGCACCGACGTGCCCGTAGAGTTCAACGCCGCCGAACTCGAGGTGAAGACTCCCGACCAGGAAAAGCTCTTCGCCATCTTCCGCGAGTTGGAGTTCAAGAGCCTCGCCGACAGAGTGTCACGCCGGCTCAACGGCTCCCAAACCCCGGCTAAATCCAAGTCCGCTGCTCCGGCATCCCCCTCTGCTCCATCTCTCTTCGACGACCTCGACAGCAAGGATCCCGCCGAGAGCACTGCCGACAATGCCGACGACTACCGGAAGGCTGATATGAGCCAAACCTCTCACGTCATAATTGAAGATAAAGAGGGACTTGCAGCACTCAGCTCAGAACTCGAGAATACCAAATGCTGCTCTATCTTCACCCTCGCCGAAGGTGAAAATGATATGATGGCTCAATATTATGGCACAGCCATCGCCGTAGCCCCCGGCAAGGCGTTCTATATCCCAAAAGATTGCCGTGAGGGGATCGAAAAACTATATAGCATCCTGGCCTCCTTTGAAATCGAAAAGTCAACGATCAATGCCAAGCGAGATATGGTGGTCTATGTGCGAGAAGAGGGTAAGGATACACGCTCTGAGGATTTGTTGCGCGGATATTATGACCTCGGATTGGCTCACTATGTGATACAACCGGAGAAGCGCCATGACCTTGCCTCACTCTCTGAGACATATCTCCACTACACTCCGGAGCCTTCGCCACTGAAAGCCTCTCAAAGCCGACGGCTTAGCGGCACTCTCGATTTTGAAGAAGACATCGACACGAAGAGCGCCCTCTGGGCATGTGAACAGGCAGATCTCACCTATCGTCTTCGCCCCATCCTGAAAGATCTCGTCGACAAGATGGGCATGCTACCCCTGCTATTGACGGTCGAAATTCCGCTCGTGCCGGTGCTCGCCGATATGGAACTCGCCGGCGTGCTGATCGACACGACATCGCTGCGCCGCACCGAGGCCGATATGCAGCAGCGCCTCGACAAGATACAGGAAGAGATCTACGAACTCGCCGGAATGTCGTTCAACGTCAGCAGCCCCGCCCAGGTAGGTGAAGTGCTCTTCGACCGGCTCCAACTCGACCCGAAGGCGAAGAAGACCAAGACCGGACAGTATTCCACCGGCGAGGAGGTGCTCGAGAAGTTGGTCACCAAGCATCCGGTGGTGGCAAAGATCCTCGAGTTCCGCGCCATCAAGAAGCTACTTTCCACCTACGTCAGCGCTCTGCCGGCAGCCATCAATCCCTCCACCGGACGTGTGCACACCAATTACAACCAGACCGTCACCGCCACCGGTCGCCTCTCCTCCTCAGCTCCCAACTTGCAGAACATACCGGTGCGCGACGATGAGGGTCGCGAGATACGCCGTGCATTCATCGCTCCCCCCGGTTGCCTATTCCTATCAGCCGATTATTCACAAATCGAGCTCCGTCTGCTCGCCGATTTCAGCGAAGACCAAATCATGATCGATGCATTCGCTCGCAATGAGGATATCCATGCCATCACCGCCTCGAAGATCTATCATGTGCCCCTCGAAGAGGTAACCCCCGATCAGCGCCGCCATGCCAAGACCGCCAACTTCGGCATCATCTATGGCATCTCTCCTTTCGGACTCTCTCAGCGCCTCGGCATATCTCGCGCCGAAGCCAAGGAGATTATCGACAATTATTTCCTCACCTTCCCCACCATCCAAAATTATATATCGAAATCGATAGAGACTGCCCGTCAACTCGGCTATGTCGAAACGAAGATGGAACGCCGCCGCTATCTCCCCGACATCAACAGTCACAACCATACGGTGAGGAGTTTTGCCGAACGAAATGCCATCAATGCCCCGCTCCAGGGCACTGCTGCCGATGTGATCAAAATAGCAATGTCGCAGATCCATCGCGCCATCCGAGAAATGAATCTCAAGACCAAGATGATCATGCAGGTACACGACGAATTGAATTTCGAAGTGCCATTAGACGAGGTCGAAGCCTTCAAACAAGTCGTGACTAAATGTATGGAAGACGCTTACACCGGCAAGGTGAAGCTTACCGCCTCGGTAGGCATCAGCGATAACTGGATGGAAGCCCACTGATAGAAGTCGGTGGCTGATCGGCTATATCGGGTGGCAAACCGACGATTTTAGTCCTATATCATCAATCTTTTTAACAAAATTTACATTATTTAGCAATTTATGTGATAATTTCGCGTTAGAAAGGTAGAGGACACTGCTATCCTCTCCCCCGGCGGGAGTGTGATGGTGGCATCTGATCCTTATCTAATGCCATATTATCAGTAATATAGCGCTTCTATATCATTTTTGCATATAGCTTAGAATGAACGAATTTTGCAATACGACCCTTTCTTCACGACAAGTAAAGAATGTGACCACCCCGGAGCCGGAGGTGGGTTTCGCTCGTTGTAATAATGAAACCGATATATCACGTACCGACAATATTACCGCCACAACTGCTTCATTTAGCGTCCTTATCTCCGTATATTCCAGAGAGAAAGCCTCGAATCTGAGACTCAGTCTCGAGAGCATCTTCGGTCAGACATTACCCCCCACAGAGGTGGTGCTCGTAGAGGATGGGCCTCTGACACCGGATTTATATGATGTAATCGAGGAGTATAAGAAGAAGCATGCCAATCTCCACAGTGTCAAGATCGAGAAGAATGGGGGATTGGGCAACGCACTGAATGAGGGGTTGAAGCATTGCCACTATGAGCTGGTGGCGCGCATGGATAGCGATGATATCTGTTTCCCGGATCGTTTCGAGCGGCAGGTTAAATTTATGGTCGAGAATCCCGACATCGACGTTTGCAGCGGCTGGATGAGCGAGTTTGAGGATGATCCGGAGAATCGGATTTCAACCAAGAAGGTACCCTCGACCCATGATGAGATCTCGCATTATATAAAATTGCGCAACCCGCTGAATCATCCGGCGGTGATGTTCAAGAAGAGTGCGGTAGATGCCGCCGGAGGATATATCCATTTCACCCTCTTCGAGGATTGGTATCTCTGGGTAAGGATGTGGCAGAATGGGGCTAAGTTCGCCAACATTCCCGCCTATTTGCTCAATTTCCGGACCTCTGCCGATATGTATCGTCGTCGCGGCGGGTTCAAGTATGCCTGTCTTAGTGCCAAGTTCCAGTGGATGCTCCATGACATCAAGATGCTCTCATGGTTCGAAGCTCTGAGGTATAGTCTGATGCGGGGCACGGTATATATCATGCCCAACTGGATGCGTAAGTTGGTCTATTCCAAGATCTTGCGCCGATAGTATAGAGTCGGTTCCGGCCGCGGAGACAGAGTCGGGAGATGGAGGTAAGAAAAAAATTTTTGAGAAAATTTGATAAAAATTTGCACAGAATAAAAAAAGGTATTAACTTTGCAGTCGCAAAACGGAAGGAACTACAATGGTTCGCGACCGGCAAATGACTCCGTGGCTCAGTTGGTAGAGCAAATGACTCTTAATCATTGGGTCGTGGGTTCGAGCCCCACCGGGGTCACTTAAAAGAGATCAACATCAGTTGGTCTCTTTTTTTGTTGCACATCTTTATGTTGCACATCTTGGCAAATAACTCCGCGGCTCAGTTAGTAGAGCAAATGCCTCACCGTGTCTATTAATTGGCATTGGGTCGTGGGTTCGAGCCCCACCGGGGTCACTTAAAAGAGATCGATTTTCATCGGTCTCTTTTTTATTTTAAAAACGAAGGTCTGATATGAATACATTGAAATATAAGGATTTTATCGGCTCGGTTGCATTCAGCGAGGCCGACGGCCTATTCTTCGGAAAAATCGAAGGAATAGATGGTCTTGTGAATTTTGAAGGAGAAAGCGTTACCGAACTCACCAACGCCTTTCACGAGGCTGTTGACGATTATCTCGCCTACTGTACCGAAGAAGGCATCGAACCCCACAAAAGTTATTCAGGCTCACTAAACGTGCGCCTTACACCTGACATACACTCCCGCGTGGCATATCTTGCAAAAAAAGCAGGTATTTCAATCAATTCTTTCATACGCACTGCCGTTGAAAAGCAGATTGCCACCATGCTTTAATTGGGATGTTTTTGGGGCTGCTGTTGGCTGTTTCGATTTTTTTTTGTAAATTTGTATGCTAAAACATAGGTTTCGAAATGAATATTGACGAAATTAACAACATCGCCGACGAGCAGGAAAACGCTCAGTCGGAAGCAAAGAAATATCAAGCAGACAACATTCAGGTGCTCGAGGGCTTGGAAGCCGTGCGCAAGCGCCCCTCGATGTATATCGGTGACACCTCCGTGCGTGGCCTCCATCACCTTGTGTATGAGGTGGTTGACAACTCCATTGACGAGGCTCTTGCCGGCTATGCCAACAAGATCTTTGTCACCATCGAGGCTGACAACTCGATCCGCGTCGAGGATAACGGCCGAGGCATCCCGGTAGACATGCACGAGAAGATGCACAAGCCGGCACTCGAAGTCGTGCTGACCGTGCTCCACGCCGGCGGTAAATTCGACAAGGGGTCTTACAAGGTGTCCGGAGGTCTTCATGGTGTCGGCGTAAGTTGCGTCAACGCCCTGTCAGACTATCTCCGCGCCGAGATCCACCGCGACGGCAAAATCCACATGCAGGAATATGCCTACGGTAAGCCCACCAGCGAACTGAAAGTGATCGGCGAAACCGACCACACCGGCACCACCATCATCTTCCACCCCGATGCCTCCATCTTCAGCGAGACTGTCTATGACTATAATACACTTGCCAATCGTCTCCGCGACTTGGCATTCCTCAACGCCGGTATCACGCTGACACTCACCGACCTTCGCAACCTCGACGAGGAGGGGAATCCTCATCAAGAAGTGTTCCATAGCGACGAGGGTCTCAAGGAATTTGTGAAATATATCGATGCCGGCAAAGAGCCGCTGATCGAAGATATCATCCATCTCAACACCGAGCGCAACGGTGTGCCCATCGAGGTGGCGTTGACCTACAACACTGACTTCAACGAGAACATCTACTCCTACGTCAACAATATCAACACGATCGAGGGTGGCACGCACCTCACCGGTTTCCGTCGCGGCTTGACCATGACACTGAAGAAATATGCCGACGACAACCACATGCTCGACAAGTTGAAGATCGAACTCTCGAAAGAGGACTTCCGTGATGGACTCACCGCCGTGATCTCCGTGAAGGTGGCGGAGCCCCAGTTCGAGGGTCAGACGAAGACCAAGCTTGGCAACAACGAGGTGATGGGTGTAGTACAATCCGCTGTAAGCGAAGCGCTTCGCAACTATCTCGAGGAGCATCCCAAGCAGGCGAAGGTAATCGTCGACAAGGTGGTATTGGCAGCGCAGGCGCGTCATGCCGCACAGAGTGCCCGACTCCGCGTGCAGAACAAGTCGCCATTTGCCGGCGCCGGACTTCCCGGCAAGCTTGCCCCCTGCAAGAGCCGCGATGCCGCAGAATGTGAGCTCTTCCTGGTCGAGGGTGACTCGGCAGGTGGGTCGGCCAAGGTGGGTCGCAACCCGATATATCAAGCCATCCTCCCTCTCCGCGGTAAGATCCTCAACGTCGAGAAAGCACAAGACCACAAGGTGCTATCAAGCGACGAAATCGTCAACATATACAAGGCGCTCGGCGTGACCATCGGCACTGAAGAGGACTCCAAAGAGCCCAACATGACCAAGCTCCGCTATCACAAGATTGTGATTATGACCGATGCCGATGTCGATGGTGCTCACATCGCCACGCTGCTGATGACATTCTTCTATCGTCGCATGCGCCCGATCATCGACAATGGCTACCTCTATATCGCCACTCCACCACTCTACAAGTGCACTACCAAGGGTAAGAACAAGGTGGAAGAATATGCTTGGAACGACCAGCATGTGCAGCGGTTCGTAGATGAGAAATGCCAAGGCGACCGCAATAAGCTCGTGTTGCAACGCTACAAAGGTCTTGGTGAGATGAGCGCAAGTCAGCTCTGGGAGACTACTATGGATCCGGAGAACCGTCTTCTCAAGCAAGTAACCTTGCAGAATGCAGCGGAGGCGGACCGCACCTTCTCCGTGTTGATGGGCGAGAATGTAGCACCGAGACGTGAATTTATCGAGACTCACGCCACATACGCCAACATCGACGCATAGCAAAAGAAAACTTAAATACTTGTTCTCATAGCGAGGCGTGTCGTAATAAAAATATGGCACGCCTCAACCTTAAAAAGCAACCTCAATACTTACAATATATAGCCATGAAACTTAGACACATCCTGTCATTAATTCTTTTGATTTTGGCAACCGAGGTCACGGCTACTGCTCAAGATGCTGTGACGTATGCGCAATCCAGTCCTGCTCCTTCAGGCAATCCACTTACTCGCATAGCACGCAAAAAATTGATAAACATGGATATGCCCTTGGTAGAGTTTACTCTTAAAAGGGGAGAATTCCCTAATTTTAATATTGTCTTTGCTCCCGAAGGTTGCGTTGGCGTATCCATTATTAACAATGAATATGTAGAGGGTCGATTGGTGGTGAGCCGTATGAACGACACCATCTATGATAGCGGCAACTATGTCAGCAAGGCCTCAGGTATCCGTCTTAAAGTGCGTGGCAACACATCCAATCATGCAGGAGGCGGGAGGAAGGCCTCTAAGCCGGGCTACAAGATTAAGCTCTCTAAGAAGGGAAAACTTATTGATTATGATGAAGTTGGCAAGTCAAAAGATTGGGTATTGAAGGCAGTCTCTCTATATAATCCGGGATTTGCATACGAGATTGGGCAACTGATTGCGATGGGATGGCAACCTAAATATCAAATGGTAAATGTCGTAGTTAACAATGCTTATTTCGGTGTATACTATCTGATAGAAGCAGTGACCGGCGACAGCGATCGACTGGATATAGAAGACTCCGGCTATGTCATTGAAAACGATCCTTATTGGTGGAAACCGGATGAGGTATATTTTCAGTCAAAACATATTCATCCATCGATGGGATGGACATTCAAAGAGCCTGACACAGATGATTTTGGTGACATGACCATGATCAACATACAATGGGCAATAGCAGTGCTGGAAAACGCATTAATGACTAATGACGATGTATCAAAATATCTTGATCTCAGATCGTTCGCGTCATGGTTGTTAGTTCAGGATTTGATTGGCATACCGGATCCGGCGGGATGTAATATGCTTGTAGTTAAAGATGACTTCGATATAGATGATCCATTTGCCACCAAAATAAAAATGGGGCCATTATGGGATTTGGATTCCGCTCCATTGACCAACGACAACGATTTTGCGAGAATACACTATACTCGTATTTTCTATTATCCCTATTTACTCGCTCGCGAAGACTTCTATAATGAATATAAAAATATTTGGAATGAACATCTTCCCACTCTCTATCGAGACTACAATAAATCCATTAAGAAGATGCTCATGAGGAATCCGGCGTACGAAGAGGCTCGCGCATTTGAGCATGAATATAACAAAGTCAACTATTATCCTAATTTCAAGGATGAGGTAAAACTTAGACAGGAATGGTTCTATGGACGTCTTCGCACCATGAATTATCTGATCAATGGCACTTACGAATTGCCTGAACCGCCGGAAGATCCGGGGAGCATCTTCGACCGTCCCGACCCAATGGGCGACAACACCCTGTTGGATAAAGATGGAGGTGTAATAAAGTTCGACCTGATGGGCCACCCGGTCAAAGACAACGCCCCCGGCATAACCATCACCCGCACCACCCAAACCGCCAAAAAACAAATCTCCCAACAATAAGTTGGGCTTTGGATTGATTTTTTGCTCAATCTGTTGGCTTTTTTGATACTAACGGGCGGGGTGTTTACGTTTTAATGTTATGCGCAACCTTCAAAAAGTGACACTTTGCCTCCTCTTTTCTTCGCTCTGCCTGCTCATCGGAGCTTGCAGCACGAAGAAGAATACTGCGGCCTCTCGTCAGTGGCATGCCTTCAACACTCGCTATAATGTCTATTTCAATGGCAAGACCCATTATGACGAGCAACTCAAGACCATGGAGGCCTCCTATCAAGATGACTATACGCGCAGCATGCTGATCCATCCCGCCGAGGCAAGAGCCGACAAGAACCGCCCTCAACCCACCGGCGACTTCAAGCGCACCATCGAGAAGATGCAGAAATCCATCCAACTGCACTCCATCAAGAAAAAGCCTGCCAAGAAGGGATCGTCAGCCAAGGATAAGGCTTTTCGCGCCCGCGAAGAGTTCAACCCCTTCCTCCATAACGCATGGATCACAATGGGCAAGGCACAATATAACAATGGCGACTTCACCGGCGCCGCCGCCACCTTCTTCTATATCTCCAAGCATTTCAAATGGCTTCCCAAGGTCGTGACTGAGGCCCGACTCCGCATGGCACTTTCCTACCTTGCACTCGACTGGAACTACGAGGCGGAAAATGCCCTACACCTCGTCAAAGAGAAAGACCTTCTCGACAAGAACCTCAAGAACCTGTATAGCCTCGCCTGGAGCGACTACTATATGCGCACCAAGCAGGAAAAGAAGGCGGTGCCTCACATCCGAGAGGCGGTGAAATATGCCCATGGCAGTCAGAAGAATCGCCTCTGCTTCATGCTCGGCGAAGCATACTCCCGTCTCGGCAAGAAGCATGACGCCTACCTGGCTTACAAGAAGGCGGGAAGCGGCATATCTACCGACTACCGTGCCAAATTCAACGCCCGCATCAAGCGCTCGGAAGTGTTCGAAGGCACCAACATCAAGGGTGAAGTACGATCGCTCAAATCGATGACTCGCTATGCCCGCAATGCCGAATTCCTCGACCAGATATACTACGCCATCGGCAACCTATACCTATCGGTCAAAGACACCACCTCGGCTATCGACAACTACAAACTCGCCATCGAGAAATCCACCCGCAACGGTATCGACAAGGCCATGGCACAACTCGCCTTGGGTGCACTCTACTTCAACCTCGGTGAATATGTCAAGGCACAGCCATGTTACTCCGGCGCCGTGCCGCAACTCCCCGAGACATTCCCCGACTATAAGAAGATAAAACGTCGCAGCGACGTGCTCGACGAGATGGCGCTATATGCAGGCAATGTCGAACTCCAAGACTCCCTGCTCACCCTCTCCAAGTTGACCCCCGAAGAGCAACGCAAAGTGGCTGAACGACTCGCCAAAGAACTCATAGAGAAGGAGAAAAAAGAGGCTGAAGATGCCAAGCGCGAAGAATACCTCGCCGAGCAAGAGGGTAAAGGGGCTGAAAATATCAAGAAAAACGAAGGCACCACCCCGATGATCTCCAATGGCGACAAGTCATGGTATTTCTACAACACTATGACCAAGAACCAGGGTAAGAACGAGTTTCAGCGCCGCTGGGGTGCCCGCAAACTGGAAGATGACTGGCGTCGTCGCAACAAGACATCCTACTCCGCCGAAGAGCCGATGGAGGATGCCGACGCTCTCGCCACCGACTCCCTGCCCGGCGACTCCACCCTCACCGACGAACAGCGCAAAGAGATCGCCGAACGACAGAAGGCGGAAAACGATCCCCACAAGCCGGAATATTATCTCAAGCAGATCCCCAAGACTCCCGAAGAGATACAGACTGCCAACGATGTGATCCAAGAGGGTCTCTATAATATGGGTCTTATCCTGAAAGATAAGTTGGAAGACTTCGGCGCTTCACGCCGCACCTTCGGCCAGCTTCTCGACCGCTATCCTGACAATGAATATCGGCTCGAAGTCTACTACAATATGTATCTGATGGCTGTGAGACGTGGTGAGACCGCTCAAGCCGAGATATGGAGGCAGAAGATCCTCACCGACTTCGCCGACTCCCCCTACGGCAAGGCGATGACCGACCCCAACTACTTCGAGAACCTGCGCCGCATGAACGACGTGCAGGAAGAGATGTATCAGCAGGCATACGATGCTTATCTCAACGATCAGAACACGACCGTGCATCAGCTCACTGCCAAGATGGAGCAAGACTTCCCCCTCTCGAAAATCATGCCCAAGTTCATCTTCATCGATGCACTCTCCTATCTCACTGAGAATGACAAAGATAAGTTCCAGTCGCAGCTCACAGCACTGCTCGACCGCTATCCCGATACCGACATGACCGATATGGCGGGAAGCATCCTCAAGGGGCTGAAGGCGGGACGCGAACCGCATGCCGGGCTCTCCAACTCGCGTGGCATGATATGGAGCATGCGTCTATCCAACGACACCACCCTCTCCGCCTCCGACGGCCAGCCCCTCAACTTCGAGCGAGATCCCAACGCGCCACACTACCTCGTGTTGGCATTCCCTCGCGACTCCGTAAGCGCTAATCAGTTGCTCTATGATGTGGCACGCTTCAACTTCTCTTCATTTGTCGTCAGCGACTTCGACCTCGAGCCGATGAGCTTCGGCAACGTCGGCCTCCTGATCATCAAAGGATTCGCCAACACCCGCCATGTCGAACACTATCGCAAAGTCATGGCTGAGAAGGAGTTCACACTCCCCGACGGCGTGCGGCCAATCATGATAAGCAAGAGCAACTTCGAACTTTTGCTGCGCGAAGGACGTTCATTTGAAGAATACTTCCGTTTCGAAGAGAACAAAACCATCGAAGAAACCGAAGCCAAAGCCTTGGAAGAAACCGCCGAAGCAGAGCCCGCTGAAGCTACTGAAGCAGTAGAACCGGAAGAGCCGGAAGAGGACTCCGAGCCTGCCGAGCCTGCCGAGAAAACCGAAACAGTAGAGCCTGCCGAAGCCGCCGAAGCAGTAGAAACAACCGAGGCTGAAGAAACGACCGAATAATACCCTATCACTATGGACAAGATACTCTGGGCTGACGATGAGATCGATCTCCTCAAGCCCCACATCCTATTCCTCAAAGCCAAAGGCTATGACCTGACCACTGTCTCCAACGGCAGGGATGCACTCGATGCGCTCGACCACGACGCATATTCCTTGGTGCTCCTCGACGAGAACATGCCCGGCATCTCAGGTCTCGAAACGCTCGACCTGATCAATGCCCGACACCCCGACGTGCCTGTAGTGATGATTACCAAGTCGGAAGAGGAGAATATCATGGATCAAGCCATCGGCAATCGTATCGCCGACTATCTCATCAAGCCGGTCAACCCCAACCAGATACTCCTCTCCATCAAGAAGAATCTACATAGCCGCGAGATTACCAATGTCACCGCCTCCACCGACTATCAGCAGGAATTTGTCAAGATCTCACAGCAGATCAATATGGCAGCCTCTATCCAAGACTGGATGGAGATATATCGCGGATTGGTGAGATGGGAACTGAAACTCTCCGAAACGGCAAGCCCCATGGAGGAGATGCTGCTGATGCAGAAACGCGATGCCAACTCCAATTTCTGCAAATTCGTGAAGCGAAACTATGCCGATTGGTTGGCAGACGAAGATCACCCGCTGATGAGCCATGAGATCTTCCGCAAGCGAGTATTCCCCCTCTTGGATCAGGGTGAGAAGGTCTGCATGATGGTGATCGACAATTTCCGCCTCGACCAGTGGAGAGTCGTGCAGCCACTACTGTCGGAATATTTCAACGCTTCCGAAGAACTCTACACCACTATTCTCCCGACCTCCACACAATATGCCCGCAATGCCATCTTCGCCGGACTGATGCCCTACGACATCGCCGGGATGTATCCCCAATATTGGGTCGAAGAGGATGAAGATGAGGGCCTTAATGTGCATGAAGAGGAACTTATTCGTACCCAGCTCGAGAGATTCCGCCGCAAAGAGAATTTCCAATATACCAAGCTCAATGACTCCCCGGCAGGCGAGAAATTCCTGCAGCGACTCAACGCCACCCGCGACCTGCCTCTCCAAGTCGTGGTGATCAACTTCATCGATATGCTCTCGCATGCCCGCACCGAATCGAAGATGATCCGCGAATTGGCAAGCAACGATGCCGCCTATCGGTCGATCACCGAGTCTTGGTTCCGTCACTCCTCGGCTCTCGACATATTCCGTCGCCTCTCCGAATTGGGTTACAAGGTGATCGTCACCACCGACCATGGCACCATCCGTGTTGACAATCCCATCAAGGTGATAGGCGACCGCAACACCAATACCAACCTCCGCTATAAGTGTGGCAAGAACCTGAGCTACAACACCAAGCAAGTCTTCGAAATACGCAATCCCCGTAAATTCGGACTCCCGGCGCCCAATATCTCGAGTGCCTATATCTTTGCGATGAACGAAGACTTCTTCTCCTATCCCAACAATTACAACTACTATGTGCAATACTACACCGGCACCTTCCAGCATGGAGGTATCTCCCTGCAAGAGATGCTGGTGCCCTTGGTCACGATGACTCCCAAGGTATGATCAATGTTTATGCCGGTCACTACGGTCGGTTCACAGCGGTTTGAAACGTCTGCTCTACATATTAATCCTTCTTCCGGTGGTAAGCATCGTGTTGCAAGCCATGACTCCGGAGATGCGTCGCTCGTATGAGGCATTCGAACAGCGTGCCGAATCGGGTGATGCCGAAGCGCTCTATCGCCTCGCTTTGATCTTGGAGAAGGGTTATGACACCATTCCGGCAGACACCCTCCGCGCCATCTCGCTTCTCCGTCGGTCGGCCTCACAACGATATGCTCCGGCTTGCAATTATCTCGGCTATCTATATCAGCGAGGCGACATGATCGAAGCCAACCTCGACTCCGCCATCCGCTATATCAGGATAGCAGCCGCAGCCGGAGATGCTCGCGCCGATCACAATCTCGCCTATCTGCTGATGAATGATAGTGACGCCACAGCCATCATCGCCCCACATAATGATAAAGTAGCGATCGACTCCTTGGCATTGCATCATCTTCGGCGCGCCTCCGACGCCGGACTTCCTGCCGCCATGACCCTGCTCGCCGACTGCTATGCCGCCGGCCGCCTCGTCGAGAAAGACACCTTGCAAGCCATCGACCTCTATCATCGCGCCATCAGCCGAAACTTCGGCGATGCTCGTCTGCGACTCCTCAATATGATGTGGAATAACTGGAGCCGCCTCCCCTCTTCCGAGTTCTTCGATATAGCCTTAAGCTATTGGGAAAAGGGTGAAAGCTTTATTGCCACCACCCTGCTGAATCAACTCACATCACGTATCGACCCGGAGACACTCCTCGCCATACCTGAAACCACAGACAGGATTGCTACACAGAACGGAGAGATCGAAAGAGAAAAAATGGGACGCGCATACGCCATACTCGGCTACGCACACTCACTTGGCGAGGGGGTGAAATATGACTATCAACTCGCCAACCGGCTCATGGCATACGCAGCTATTTTAGGCGATCCGGCGGCTTGCAGCATCATGGCGGAGACCCTTGAGATATTTCCCGATGCCCTTCAGCAGATGGCAGATCCCCTCCCCGAGAGCCTACAAACCGATCGACTCCGCGCCCGGGCTCATCGCTCCGGCGTCGACACCGCCGAAAAAGCCCTCCAAATCCTCAGCAGATAGCATCTCTTCACATTCCTTAAAGCGCGCTCCTAACATCTTTAGAGCGCGCCCCTAACATCTATATATAAACCCCGAGTTATCAGCGGGTAAGATCGGGTCAATTCCATTGATTCTCGATGAGGCGATAGCCGAGGGTCAGCTCGGTGGTGCCGGCGTAGATCTCCTCGAGGCGGTCTACTGCCGAGCAGAGGGTTTCGGCGTGCTGAGACAGTTCGGCATCTTGACGGATATACTCCTTGATAGCCTCCCTGTTCTCGATGATGAGAGGTAGAATCACATACTCCATGATATTGCGAGAGAGTTGCGGATCCGTCAAAGTCATGTGGAACTCGCGTTCCAGGCTCTTGTCATTGATATCGCAATCTATCAACTCATAATTCATCTCGAAATGACAGCGGTCTTCCGAAAGAAGCGAACGGATAACATTGGCAAAGAACAGGCGATCTTTGAGCCTTGAGTTCTCTAATGAAATATCCCTGGCGTTGATCACTATACACATTCTATTATCATCAATCTTTGATATGATCAACGCTGTATTATAATGATATTGCTCCGTCGAAGATTTCATTGGACCATATTCTTCAATCCCCGGTCGATATTGTATCAAATTGACATCAAGCACAGAGTCAACACCATTTTGTATAACTCCCGGAAAAGCCGTTCGGATCACTCTTTCGATGGATATCTCACTTTCTTCAATACCTTCATAATAATACTCATTGGAATTGAGCACAGGTATACCAATTAACAATTGAAAAAAATCGGATAGGGATGGCATCAAAGATGCCATTTCACCTTTCCATGCCGAACTTTCCCATTTTATTGTAACCGGAGATTGTATGCTTCCTAATGTTGTTTTGTCGAAAGAGTAAGTAATTGGTCTTAGATCTTTAAAAATGGCATCAGATTCGTAACTGTTTAATTGAATGACTTTCAACTTCTTTAATTGGGGGAATGGAGAGATATGACCCTCACGATAAAATCCTATATGCAATTTTGACCATAATGGGTCTTTAATATCGGAGCCGGATCTTATAAAACCGCAACTTCTGTATGTAAACCCGTATTGATCAGAATATTTACCTTTGAAAAAGCAATAGGATGGAGGGGATTTGTATTCAAAAATCAAGGGCATCTCGATCTCTTTATTTATCCATGATAAAAGGCTGGGACATTTTACTTTGACTTTGATTTGATAATCTGTCAAATGTGCCAAATTATAGTGTGAATTATTTTCGATGCCCACTCTCATAGTAATTTTTGAATCTGTCAAATCAAAGAAATCAACAAACTGATATGTTGTAAGATACTTTAAGAAATGTCTTTGCACCTGGCTGTCATCACTGTGCAAGTTACAATTTTGTAAAAACTGTTGATGGTCGTCATCATTCTCATAACCTTCCCAATAGTGTTGTGTCCAGTAAAATTGTTCGGGAAATTCACTTGTAAAGTGTTTGCCTATATACTTTTGCCATTCATTAAAATCAAAGTCCGGAGTGGGAGACTCAGTGGGAGACTCAGTAAGCGTCGACTCAATATTATCGTGGCAAGAGGTTATTAGAACCATTATAATTGCCAACACAAAAAATTTGGTGATCTTCATAATAAAATGATTTTTGAAAAATTCGACTTGAATTAGATCTGATTTTGTTGAACCCTAAAAAATGTCATCCTTGCCACCCTATTGACAAAGTTCAAGTATATTTGTGTCACAAATGGCAAAACACAAATCGCCAAAGTTTTTTATTGATTTACAGCCACTTAGTGCAACAGAACAATGAACTAAGTCCAAGGATCGATGCCATTTTTGACAAAAATAACTCATTTTTTCAACTTTTCAAAACAAATTTTACACTTTGGCACGATTTTTGCTATCTTTTTCTGTAGAAAGGAGTCACATAGTGTGATTCCTATAATTTAAAATTTTATTAAAATGTCAGAAAATTCAAATGACACAGGTAAGATGGGGCTAAACAAGATTGCCATTGTATGCAATAGCCCGGTAAATGAGTCCCAAAAATTAAATTCGAATCCACCGGATTATAAAGCATTTGCTACGGCTAAGTCTTGTGGATTTAATGTTGTAATGTATCCCGGATCAGAAGTCGAGCAGGATCATCAGTGGATCGAGTATATGGATAGGGCTCTGATTAATTGTAAAAAACTAGGAATCAAACTCATCAGCAATTCACCGATTCTTAATTATACCGGTAAGAATAGAACGGATTGGCCTGAAACATTTGTCTCTCGTTATACTTCATCCAAAGCATCAGGAGGAAAGTTTACTCCGGAAGCACTAAAAGCACTTATCGGCTGGCAAGTCAAAGATGAGCCCTTGTATTACGATTGGACTAAAATCCTTGTTAATTACGATGCAATAAAAGGAATAGATCCGGATCGCCCGTCGTTTTGCAACCTTGCTGTTGATAACAATTCAAAATGGATTGGGAATAATAGAACATACGAAGAATACCTGGATGAATATATCGCTACATTCAGACCGCCGTTGTTATCTTTTGATTATTATCCTATCGATACTGATAAGTCAACAGGTGAATCTCGTCTACATAAGGAAAAATTTTTTGACAATCTGCTGATGTTTGCTAATAAGTCTAAACAATACAATATCCCATTTTGGGCATATTGTCTATGCTTGGAGCATAGCACAGGAGAGGGAGGTCGTGATTATCCTTATCCTACGGAAGGCATGATGAGATTCGAAGCATTCTCAGCTTTAGCTTTTGGAGCCCAAGGCATCGTATATTGGAAATATAGGTGGGATGATCTCAATCCAGGGACCTCGAGTAGTCAATCGTCACAATCCCGTCCCACATTGAATGGAGGGGCTCAATTAGGAAGTGCCGGCACCATTGGAAGCGACACATTTATTGTAGCTGAAAAGGGCGTGCCTGTTTATGGGGATAATATTACTACGAGTGTTTGGCAAAGTATCCGAAACATCAATCTTGACATAATCAAGTATAACGATGTTTTCTTCAATTGCAAATTTATCAAACATCAATTTTTAGAGGATAATATTGAACACAATATGAACGGAGAGGCAGGAGGAATTGATAAAATCAAAATATCAGGACCCGGGTTTCTGATGACACATATTGAGACTCCCGATCCGGAATACAAATTCAGCGATGGAGATCCATTTATTCACGAATATATTGTGATAGTGAACTTAGATCCGTTCAACAGTCAAGAGCTTCAATGGAAGGAAGTACAAAATGAAACCACTTCACATGAAGGTCAAGGTCTAAGCAACTTGGTTACTGAATTTAATAAAAATGATGATAACTACGATGGCTATAGTGATGGTGACTACAAAGATGCACCACAAGAGACCGAGAACGAATGGGAAAGTGAAACTATTGAGCCGGGAGGATGGAAAATCTTCGAAATCTAAGCAACCCTAACTTTTAGCACAAATAACATCGCCGCCGAAGAGCATCCACGAGGATGTCACTTCGGCGGTTTTTTTGTATCGTTGCAGAGACCATGGATTGTCAGCGGGTAAGATCGGGGCAATGCCATTGATTCTCGATGAGGCGGTAGCCGAGGGTCAGCTCGGTGGTGTCGGCGTAGATTTCCTCGAGGCGGTCTACTGCCGAGCAAAGGGTTTCGGCGTGCTGAGACAGTTCTGTGTCTTGACGGATATACTCCTTGATCGCCTCCCTGTTCTCGATGATGAGGGGTAGAATCACATACTCCATGATATTGCGAGAGAGTTGCGGATCAGAGAGGGACATGTGGAACTCACGCTCCTTGAACTTGATATTTAAATTGCAATCGATTAATTCATATTGCATCTCGAAATAACACTTATCTTCTGACAATAACGAACGCATCGTATTGGCAAAGAAAAGTCTATCCTTGGGTAGCGTATATCGGGATAAAATAGAATCTGCATCCATACGTACGCATAAATTCCGATCATCTATTTTAGATACGATAATAGAGTTCTCCTTAAAACTATACGACCCTCCGTATGAAATCGTGTGATCGACAAATGTACTCGTAGGTTTTCCCATTTTATCATACTCCGGAAACGAATATTGACGCACACCATAGAACTTTGTCGTGATAAGTTCCTCAATAGAAAGATATTCACCTTTATCCCCCTTATATTCTTCAGGATATATATAATCTTCCCTTTTAAGAATTGGGATTGATATTAGGAGCTGTAAGAAATCAGACACATCTGGTATCAAAGAGGCAATTTCACCACTCCATGCCGTGCTATTCCACATGATAAGAATCGGAGATTGGCTACATTTGAGGGTTGTTTTTTCAAATTTAAATGGACATACTCTCCAATCTCTATATGTCTTGCTATACTAATCACCTATAATATTTCGCAGTCTTGGCATAGGGCAAACATAATCAAAATCATCTTTTTGGATTTGAAGATATTCTCCCATCTGCCCCCAAACCCTAAATTTATAGCCATATTGATCGATATATGTTTGGTCGAAGAAACAACAGGGATTATTTGCTTGGAAACTAAAGATGAGAGGGAATTCCACCATCGGAGATATGCCGGCTACAGAATATGGAAGAGGAACAGTAAGATTTATCTTATTGTCGGTAGCATCGGCAAGATTGTAAAATTTGCGATCTTCGTTGCCATATCTGAAAGTAACACAAATATCTGTCAAATTGGTGAACTCAACAAATTCACCCTCATTTAAATATAATTTTTCGAATATGATGGATTGACCAATATGTTTATAATGTCTCCAATAGAATTCTTTTGTCTCGTTCGTAAAGTGCTTACCCTCATAGCCTTTCCACCCTATATTTTCGGAGCGTAATTCATCATCTTGGCAAGATGTCAGAACTAATGCCAACAAAGAAAATAAGATGAAAATAATTTTTTTCATAGTTAAAAATTCGTTTTTTGATTAAATGTCGTATATTTGCCACAAATATAAAAAATTATTTAAAAAAAACAATGAAATGAATAAAAAAATTTATTTCTCCGGCACCGGATGGCCAAATTGCATTAGTGTGTTGCAGCCCGGATAATTTACACACTACCAAATACAACGAAGTTGATGAATTCCCGACAGGTTTTACTCTTATACTACTTCGGGAATAGATACCGGGCTACATCCATTCAAAGACACGGATGATGGCAACTATGACGGCTCATCCGAATGGACAAGACACACCCTAACTCCGGGTGGATGCTTTATATGCCCAATAGGCTAAAATATACCAAAACTGCGATAGTGGTGCGGAAAGTTGGAAAAATTATGACTTTCCGCACCACTATCGCCATTTTTTCAAAATTTTATATTATCTTTGAGGCGAATATTAAAGCATATAAAGTATGGCATATTGCGACAATATCATAGGCAGAAAGCATGAGCAAGATATTCTTGCCGGTTGTTTGGCATCAAACAAAGCCGAATTCATTGCCATCTATGGCAGAAGAAGGATTGGGAAAACATATCTTGTAAAACAATACTTTTCCGAGACATTTGATTTCTATGCAACCGGTGTTTACAAAATATCTCGTTCAAAGCAACTGACGTTGTGGCAGGAGCAACTCACCCATTATAGTGGGATAAAACGACCCAAGCCCAAAGATTGGTTTGAAGCTTTCAGTCAGTTGAGAGAATATATCGAAACACTTGGCAATAAGGAGCATGTCGTTATTTTTATTGATGAGCTTCCCTGGTTGGACACACCCAAATCGGGATTTATACGAGCACTTGAACTCTTCTGGAATGGGTGGGCGGCAGAACAACGCAATCTTAAGCTTGTGGTTTGTGGCAGTGCCACTACTTGGATGACCAATAAATTATTGGGTGATAAAGGGGGACTTCATAACCGAGTGACACGACCGATAAGATTGGCTCCATTTACATTAAAAGAAACAGAGGAATACCTAAACAGTATTAATGTGTTGTGGGAACGTAAAGATATCCTTGATACATACATGATTCTGGGAGGAATTCCATTTTACCTTTCACTTCTTCGACCCGAGTTAACCCTCTGGCAAAATATAGACGAATTATTTTTCAGCCAAGATGCGGTATTAAGGACCGAATATAATTTTTTGTTCAATTCGCTATTCAACGAGGGTATTCTATATAGACGTATCGTTGAGACACTTGCCACCAAGCTGAAGGGGATGACTCGGTCTGAGATTATAGAGCAGTTGAAGATTGCAGATGGTGGTAAGGTTACAGAGGTATTAGACAATCTTGTCAAATGTGACTTCCTTCGTAATTATCAATCGTTCGGCAAAAAAAGCAAAGACTTAATTTTTCAGTTGTCGGATATGTACACGCTATTTTATCTTCGGTTTGTAAAGAACTATTATGGCAAGAATGAACATGCTTGGAGCAATATGGAGGAGGGAAAAAGGAATGTATGGGCAGGATATGCTTTCGAGCAAGTGTGTATACATCATATCAATCAGATTCGAACAGCACTTGGCATCTCCGGAATAGCGAGCAATGTTTGCACTTGGAGTTATCGATCAAAAGAGCAGAGTGCCCAAATAGATCTTATAATCGATAGAGGGGATAAAGCTATAGATTTATGCGAAATGAAATATTCTGACAGAGAATATGAACTCAAGAAAGATTATGTCGAGTGGCTACGCCAACGTCGAGATATATTTCGAGAAGTGACCGGCACTAAAAAGAGTCTCCGACTCACCATGATAACCTCTTGTGGGATAAAACAAAACATGTATAGTTCCTCAATTCAAGGCAAATTATCATTAGACGATCTCATGATCTAACGCGTTCGAACCAAAGTAGCAGTCAACTTCAGCAACTAAGAGCGAGATCCTTAGAGCGCGCTCTTAAATCAAGAGAATAATAAACCATACTCGACGGCCGCCGAAGAGCATCCACGAGGATGTCACTTCGGCGGTTTTTTTGTATCCTTGCAGAGACCATGGATTGTCAGCGGGTAAGATCGGGGCAATGCCATTGATTCTCGACGAGGCGGTAGCCGAGGGTCAGCTCGGTGGTGCCGGCGTAGTGGGTAGGGTTGTTCTCTTCGAAATTGTAAAAAATATTGGTTGGAATTTTGTTGGTGGCTTCTTTTGTTGTAACTTTACGGGATAAAACGGAATTAAGCATCGATTGGCTATGGATAAGAAGTTGAGGAAGTGCCCCCTTGGCATGCAGGATTTTCAGGAGATCATTAAAGGAGATTTCCTATATGTCGACAAAACTCGTCAAGTCTATGAGTTGACTCATGGACTTAGTAAGTATGTTTTTTTGAGTCGTCCACGCCGCTTTGGTAAGACACTTCTTACCTCAACCCTCCGTTATTATTTCGAAGGCAAAAGAGAGCTCTTCAAAGGTCTGGCGATTGAATCTCTTGAGACAGAGTGGACACAATACCCGGTGCTCCACTTTGATATGAGTACTTCCAAGAGTGTAGCCAAGGAGGTATTGGAAAATGATTTGAATGCAAAATTAACTCGTTACGAAGCTATCTGGGGCAGGGAAGAGGGTATCGGGGACTTTCCCAACCAACGACTTATAGGTCTAATAATGCGTATCTATGAGAAAACCGGCAAGCAAGTTGTGGTGCTGATCGATGAATACGACTCTCCGTTGCTCGATGTGCTTCATGAGGATGCCAATCTTCCGGTGTTTCGCAATATAATGCGCAATTTCTACTCACCTCTTAAGTCTTGCGACCCGTACTTGAGATTTGTGTTCCTCACCGGCATTACCAAGTTCACTCAGCTTAGTATCTTTAGTGAACTGAACAATATCGACAACGTAAGTATGGAGCCTCGATTTGCCGATATCTGCGGAATTTCTAAGGAGGAACTTGCCGATCAACTCAGCGGCCATGTCGATGAACTTGCTAAAGCCTACTGCTACACACACGAAGAGATGATCAATGAATTGACTTATCGATATGACGGCTATCACTTCACATGGCCATCACCTGATATATTCAATCCATATAGTCTCTTGTCTGCCCTTGGCAAACAAGAGTTGAACAGTTATTGGTTTGGTAGCGGTACGCCCACTTTCTTGATCGAGATGCTTCGCAAGTTTAACGTTGCACCCTCGCAGATAGGTGGTAATCGTGTCGGCAAAAATGGGTTCGATGCACCGGCAGAACGGCTTACAAGTATTATCCCCCTGCTCTATCAAAGTGGATATCTTACCATCAAGCATTATGACCCGGAGACTGAATCATACACTCTTGATATACCCAACACCGAAATCAGGATCGGTTTGATGGAAAGTCTCTTGCCCGGTTATGTCTATGATCGAGCCGGAGAGTGGAAGCCGATATTAGGCGATATGGCTCTATTAATCCGTAAAGGGAAGATGGAAGAAGCTCTGCAATACCTCAAGACATTCTTGGCATCTATCCCACAATGTGACAATACCAACTATGAGGGTCACTATCAGCAGATGCTCTATGTGATCTTCACACTCTTGGGCTATTATGTTGAGGTAGAGGTTCGAACAGCCACCGGAAGAATCGACTTAGTGATCAAAACCTCAAACACCATTTATCTGACGGAGTTGAAGATCAATAAATCGGCAGAGAAGGCACAACAGCAGATCTATGATAGAGAATACATCAATCGCTATTCACACCACAATCTGCCGATAGTGACCGTAGCGATCAACTTCAGCACAGACACCCACACCCTCACCGACTGGATCATCAGTCCCATTGATTCTCGATGAGACGATAGCCGAGGGTCTTATTTTGTCAAAAAACTGCGATAGTGGTGCGGAAAGTTGGGGAAATTATGACTTTCCGCACCACTATCTACATTTGTGTCCTTTTTTTCGTCTTTTACGGAGTTTTTTTGTAATTTTGCTGAGTTAAGCCTATATCTAAGAATTTGGCTTTGGAATTGGCTTCAACAAAACACTAAAAATTTAAGAAACAGGTCGAAGAGGCACTGCCAGACTCTGCCGCTCCGCAACATAAAAAAAACAAAAGGATGATCTATAGATATGACTACTTAGTGATCGGCTCCGGCATCGCCGGCATGTCGTTCGCATTGAAGGCATCCTCCCATGGACGCCGAGTGGCAGTGATATGCAAATCGACACTCGAAGATGCCAACACCTACTTCGCTCAAGGGGGCGTGGCATCAGTTACCAACTTGCTGGTCGATAACTTCGACAAGCATATTCACGACACAATGGTAGCGGGAGACTGGCTCTCCGACCCTGCCGCAGTCGAGCAAGTGGTGAAGAATGCTCCGGAACAGATACGCCAGCTCGTGGAGTGGGGCGTCGACTTCGATAAGAAAGAGGATGGCACATTTGACCTCCATCGCGAGGGTGGTCACTCCGAATTTCGTATCCTCCACCATGCCGACAACACCGGCGCCGAAATCCAGCAAAGCCTCATCGCTCGGATGCGTTCCGACAAGAACATCGACATCTTCGACGGCCGCTTTGCCGTCGAAATTATCACCCCTCACCACTTGGGACGCATCGTGACTCGCCGCACTCCCGACATCACCTGCTATGGCGCCTATATACTGAACCAAGAGACAGGTTCGGTCGACACCTTCCTGGCTCGCGTCACGGTGATGGCGACAGGTGGTATTGGTGCGATATATGGCACAACTACCAATCCTTTGGTAGCCACCGGCGATGGCATCGCCATGGTCTATCGCGCCAAGGGCACAGTCCAGGATATGGAATTCATCCAATTTCATCCGACAGCGCTCTATCATCCCGGCGACCGTCCCAACTTCCTGATCACTGAGGCTATGCGAGGATATGGGGCTGTGCTCAAAGACATCCATGGCAAGGAATTCATGCAGAAATATGACTCACGCCTCTCCTTGGCGCCTCGCGACATTGTGGCTCGAGCCATCGACTCCGAGATGAAACTGGCCGGATCAGACCATGTCTACCTCGACGTGACCCACAAAGACCCCGAAGAGACCCGCCGTCACTTCCCCAACATCTACGAGAAATGCCTCAACATCGGCATCGACATCACGCGCGACATGATCCCGGTGGCTCCGGCAGCCCACTACCTTTGCGGCGGCATCAAAGTCGATCTGAATGGCGAGAGCTCGATAAGCCGGCTTTATGCCTTGGGTGAGTGCAGTTGTACCGGTCTGCATGGCGGCAACCGTCTCGCCTCCAACTCGCTGATTGAGGCTGTGGTCTATGCCGACGCCGCCGAGCGACATGCCGAATCGCTGATCGATGGCTACGACTTCCGCAACGACGTGCCCGATTGGAACGACGAAGGCACCGAGCATCCCGACGAGATGGTGCTCATAACACAGAGCGAACGAGAAGTCAACCTCATCATGGGAAACTATGTAGGCATCGTAAGAAGCGATCTTCGACTCAAGCGTGCATGGAACCGTCTCGACATCCTCTACAAAGAGACCGAAGACCTCTTCCGCCGCTCCAAGCCCACACGCCAGCTCTGCGAACTTCGCAACATCATCAACGTAGCATATCTTGTGATGCGCCAAGCCCTCGAACGCAAAGAGTCGCGTGGCCTTCACTACACAGTCGATTATCCCCACCCTCCGGTGAGCGATGATCAGAAAGCATAATCATAATCACACATAATGAAGAAAACGACCTCCATCATTACCACCCTGCTCACCGGGGCAATCCTGTGGGCATCGGGGGGTATCATCTCCGCTAAGATCAGCAACGAATCGAAATTGCGACGCAACCTTTCTACCTTCAATGAGATAGTGACCCAGCTCAATCTCAACTTCGTCGACAGCGTCGATGCTGACAAGATACTCGACTCCTCGCTCAGCGGTCTCTATAGCGCCTACGACCCCTATACGGTCTATTACAACTCTGACCATCAAGATGAGTTGGAGACCATCACCTCGGGCAAGTATGGCGGCATCGGTGCATACCTGAACGAATATAAAGGATCGACCTATATCGCCTCCCCCATCAAGGGGAGTCCCGCCGACCGTGCCGGTATACGCGCCGGTGACCAGATACTTCGCGTCGACACCATCGATGTGAGCCACAAGGGGAGCAACTATGTCACAAGCATCTTGCGCGGATCTCCCTCCACCTCGGTAGACTTGGTGATGAAGCGCCCCTATACTGCCGACTCCATCTACTCCGTCACCCTGACTCGCGAAGTGTTGCAACGCCCATCGGTGTCGCTGAGCAAGGTGATCGGCAACACCGGCTATATCGCCATCTCCACCTTCATCGAGAGCACTCCCGAAGAGGTGAAGGCCGTGTTCGAAGGTTTCAAAGCCGACCCTCGCGTCGAGAATATCGTGATCGACCTCCGCTCGAACGGGGGTGGTCTGGTCGAACCAGCCATCGACCTCCTCGGCTACTTCCTCCCCAAGGGGACGAAAGTGCTGACCATCAAGCGCAAAGAGCCTATAGCCGAAACTACCTATAAGACCACTCACCAGCCCCTCTTCCCCGACATGCCCTTAGCCATTCTGATCGATGGAGGAAGTGCTTCGGCATCCGAAGTATTGGCAGGCGCCATCCAGGATCTCGACCGCGGTATATTGGTGGGCACTCGCAGTTTCGGCAAGGGACTCGTGCAGAACACCCTCCCCATCTCCACCGGAGGCATCCTGAAGATCACCACCGGCAAATATTACACCCCCTCCGGGCGTCTGATACAAGCCATCGACTACTCCAACCTCAACGAAGATGGCTCCGTGCGTCGCATTCCCGACTCGCTCACTCGCGAGTTCAAGACCCTGCATGGCAGAACCGTGCGCGATGGCGGAGGACTCACCCCCGACTCCGTGGTGAACGATAGCAATCTTTACAACCTCCTCGCTTACAAGATTATCAACAATCGCAGCGACTTCCGCTTCGCCACGCAATATCTCGCCACACACCCCGATGTGGCGTCTCCCGACGAGTTCCTGCTCAGCGATGAAGCCTTCGAAGAGTTCAAGAAGAGCATCGACCCCGAAGACTTCAAATATGAACGCGAACTTATCTCCTCGCTCAAAGAGCTGCAGAAGGCTGCTACCGACAATGGCTTCACCGACCCCGAAATCAAAGAAGGTTTCGACAACCTCGCCCGACTTCTGACACGTGACCTCAACCAAGAACTCGACAAGAACCGTCGGATGGTAAACTTCCTGGTCGGCTCGGAGATCATGGAGCAGAAATATTACAACGAAGGGAGACTCGAATATATGCTTCGCGACGACAAAGAGCTGGATGTGGCACGCGACATCTTGAACTCCGAGCGCTACTATCAATTGCTAAACAGGACTAAGCGATGACCCTATCGGAGAGTGGCAAATACTTTCTGACTCCTGCACGCAAAGATGCGTTTCGATCCTTGCTACGCGACAAGGAGTGTCGGCGCATATCCCTGACCGGACTTGTGGGGAGTGCCCCGGCGATGTTTTTCGCTATGGTCGAAGGGGGTAAATCCCCTCTGCTGATCATAGCCAACGACATCACCGAAGCAGGCTATATCTACAACGACATACGCAGCATCGCGGGCGAAGAGAGTGTGGCCGTCTTTCCCTCAGGCTATAAGCGCGACATCAAATATGGTCAGGTCGATCCCCCCTCGCAGATGCTGCGTGCCGATGTCTTGGAGCGACTCCGCTCCTCCTCGCGACGACTCCGCTGCGTAGTGACTTGCCCCGAAGCTCTGGCAGAGAAAGTCGCTGAACGCAAAGAACTTGACGACAAGACCCTACGGATCAAGACCGGCGAACGGTTGGTGATGTCTGACGTGGTGGCTCGACTTATCGACCTCGGATTCGACTCCGTGGAATATGTCTATGAGCCGGGACAATTCGCCCGCCGCGGCTCGATCCTCGACGTCTACTCATACGCCGGAGAACTCCCCTATCGCATCGACTTCTTCGACAATGATGTCGACACGATCCGCACATTCAACGTCGAGACACAGCTCTCTGAAGAGAAACTCGCCGAGATCTCGATTGTGCCCGCCTCTACATGCGACACCACCATAGGCATCTCCCTGCTCGAATATATGGGAGAGGATACGGTGGTGGCACTCTCCGACCCCGACTTCATCCTCTCTCGCATCAAAGAGATTACATCACAGACCTTCTCACAGTCGGCACTGATAGCCGATGAGGGTGATCCCGACGCCATGCAGAAGGTGGTCGATGCCGACGACTTCGAAGCCCGATTCCGGGCAATACGTCAGATATATTATGGAGCCGGGAATGCTCCGGCAAGTTTCGGCGCTCAATCCACACTCCAATTCGACTGTTCGCTCCAGAGCCTATATCATAAGAACTTCGACCTGATAGCCGACTCCTTCGGCAGAATGCTCGCCGACGGCTATCGCATCTTGATACTCTCCGACTCACCCTATCAGGCAGAACGCCTCAAGACCATCTTCGAAGATCGCGGCGATGACATCACATTCACGCCGGTGGGGCCTACGATCCATGAGGGTTTCGTCGATCACACCAACCGGATATGCTATTTCACCGACCATCAGATCTTCGACCGGTTCCACAAATACAGTCTGCGTTCGGACAAGGCACGCGCCGGCAAACTTGCCCTCTCGATCAAGGAGCTGAACCAGATCGAAGTGGGCGACTTCATCGTGCATATCGACCATGGTATAGGGCGCTTCGGCGGCTTGGTCAAGACCGATGTCAATGGAAGGCCGCAGGAGATGATCAAGCTCTTCTACCAGAACAACGACCTGGTGCTCGTGTCAATCCATGCCCTCCACAAGCTCTCGAAATATCGGGGCAAAGAGGGGATCCCTCCGAAGATCAGCAAACTCGGTGGGGGCTCCTGGAACAGGATGAAAGAGCGCACCAAGGAGAAGATGAAAGAGATGGCGCGCGAACTGATCTCGCTCTATGCTCGACGCAACACACTGCAAGGGCATGCCTTCGCCCCCGACTCCTATCTTCAGCATGAATTGGAGGCAAGTTTCATCTACGAAGACACCCCCGACCAGATGCGCGCCACACAGGCTGTCAAGGCCGATATGGAGAAGAGCAAGCCGATGGACCGTCTGATATGTGGCGATGTCGGTTTCGGCAAGACCGAGATAGCTATCCGCGCCGCCTTCAAGGCTGCCACCGACGGCAAGCAAGTCGCCCTGTTGGTGCCCACAACGGTGCTCGCCATGCAGCACTATCACACCTTCTGCTCCCGACTCAAAGACTTCCCCGTAAGGGTCGAATTCCTCTCTCGCGCCAAGAAGCCTAAAGAGATTAAAGAGATACTCGCCGACCTCGAAGCCGGCAAAATCGACATCCTTATAGGCACTCACAAGATTATCGGCAAGAGTGTGAATTTCAAAGACTTGGGGCTTCTGATCATCGACGAAGAACAGAAATTCGGCGTCGCTGTCAAGGAGAAACTCAAGCAGATGAAGGTGAATGTCGACACGCTGACCATGAGTGCGACGCCGATCCCTCGCACGCTTCAATTCTCACTGATGGGAGCACGCGACCTGAGTTCGCTCAACACTCCCCCTGCCAATCGCCAGCCTATCGAGACATGCGTCTCGACCCTCGACGACAATGTGGTGAAAGATGCTATCGAATTTGAACTCTCGCGCAATGGACAGGTATTCTTCGTATCCAACCGAATTGAGAACCTCACCGAACTCGAGACAAAGATACGCCGACTCGTGCCCGACGTCAAGATCGTAGTGGCTCATGGGCAGATGCCTCCCGAGCGACTCGAGCAGGCGATCATCGACTTCAGCAATCAAGACTACGATATCCTCCTCTCCACCACCATCGTGGAGAATGGCATCGACATGCCCAATGTCAACACCATCTTGGTAAACAATGCCGACCGCTTCGGGCTCAGCGAATTGCACCAACTTCGCGGGCGTGTCGGGCGCTCCAACCGCAAGGCCTTCTGCTATCTGCTCGTGCCTCCCGGCAAGCCGCTGACTCCGGTGGCGCGTCGCCGACTGCATGCCATCGAGAGTTTCTCCGACCTGGGTAGCGGCATACATATCGCCATGCAAGACCTCGACATACGTGGTGCCGGCAATCTCTTCGGCTCCGAGCAGTCCGGTTTTATCGCCGACTTGGGTTATGAAGCCTATCAGCAGATACTTCGCGAAGCCGTGTTGGAACTCAAGACTGAAGAATTTGGCGACGAATTTAAGGAGGTGAGCGACAGCGACGAATTTGTCTCCGACGTAGTGATCGAGTCGGATATGGAATTGCGGTTGCCACCCGAATATGTGCCGCAAGAGAATGAGCGCATCTCGCTCTATCGCCGACTCGACAATATGGAGCGTGAAGAAGAGATCGAAGAATTCAGAGCAAACCTGGTCGACCGCTTTGGCAAGATCCCGGCGGTGAGTGAAGAGCTGATAAAAGTAGTGCCGCTACGCATGATAGCGAAGCGGCTCGGGATAGAGAGAGTTGTGATGAAGAAGGGTGTGATGCGCCTCTATTTCGTACATGACGACAACCGAGCCTACTACAATTCGCCCGCCTTCGGGCGTGTGGTGGCATACGCTCAGAATCACTTCAAAGAGTGTCAATTCAAGGATGTGACAGTCGGAGGGGTAGTGACCCACTCCCTGATCACCTCCGGCGTGGAGAGTGTGTCGGCAGCCCTCGCCATCTTCCAAGAGATGGAGGGAAACAAGCCGGTATAGAAACGCCTGTTTACTCCTTGCGGCGAGCCGAGGGGAGGAGAGAGAGGGTCAATTCATACGAACCGACCGAAGCCCCCATCACGAGCACACCGATGCACACCCAGAGGATCATGGTGATAGAATTGAACTCCGGAGCGAAACGAGACACGAAGTCGGGCATCGTCGGCATTGACACTCCTTGGATCAGAGACTGGAAATAGGGTATGCACAGCGCCAGCAGGAAGCCCACGACACATCCCACACAGGCAGCGACTGCCATAGCGATGCGGCTTCGCTGTCGTTGCGCCGTCAGATGCATGTGCACGAACTCCATATTATCTATCTCGCGCTCCAAGCGAGTCATAAACTGATGGCTCGACGAGAGATCGGGGTCGAAATCGGCGAATAAACTTCTTATATTGTCATCTTCCATAGCTTGATAGGTCTAATTAGCGGTTTGTAATATATTGCGCAGATGGATCCGTCCGCGCGACAACTGTTGTCTGACAGCCTCTTGCGAGATCTCCAACGTCTGCGAGATCTCCTTGGCAGAATACCCCTCCATATAGAATAGGAGGATGGTGGTGCGCTCATGGCTCGGGATCTTGGCGAGGGCTTGATAGAGGGCTTGATACTTGAAGCTATCGTCCGAGCGAGTCTCCGCCGGCAGATCCGGGGCTTCGTCATAATCGCTGAAGACACGCTGCGAACGGCGCTGATTCAGAAAAGTATTGTAGGCTATACGAAAGATCCACGAACGAAACTTCTGACTATCCTTGCAACTATCCATGGCAAGGTAGGCCTTGACGAAGGCATCTTGCGCTATGTCGTCGGCAAGTTGCGTGTCGCCACAACAGAGGGCAGTGAGGAAGCGACGGATCCCTTTCTCACTACTCTTGACAAGCGATATGTATTCTTCGCGGTTCATCGAATCCTTACATTACGCCTCGAGTGTGTTATCATAGTCGGAGAGTGTAGACTCCCTCTTCACACTCTTGCCTGTGACAAAATATACTATCAGGAAACTTATACCAATGGCTGCGGAGATCGATCCTATCACTAATAAACCTGTTTCGGCTTCAGCGATAAAATATATCACGGGCAACACCAAGCCGATCAGAGTGAAGATGCATCCCTTCAAGAGACGGCCGGTGCGACGCTCTTCAGGTGTCTTGGCTGCTTGCTTATTTTCATTTTCATCTTCAAGGAGCTTGGCGAGTTTCTCGCCGTCGATGCCATTGGCAGACTCGATCATCTTGGTCAAGACATTGGCTCGTTGATTGTCCTTGTTGATCTTGCGATAGTTGATGATTAATACGATACCTACCGGGAGGATTACACAAACAAAAAAGGTAATCAGTACTTCAGAAATGTTGCTATCCATAATTCTCGATGTTTTATATAGGTTGAACTTTTGTTTTCTTTTTGCCCCCGTTCGGGAGGCTTTTCGTATATAAGACACACGTCGGGAGTGAAATGTGACCGGATATTCAAAATTTTTCGAAAATATTTTTATTCTCTCTTCTCAACAGCCTCATCATCAGAGTGATACTGACTTGGCTTGACACCATATTGCTGTTGGAAACATTTGGTGAAATAGGATGGTGTCTTGAATCCGACCATGTAGCATATCTCCGAGACGGTGAAACGATGCTGACTCAGCAGCATGGCAGCCTTGCGGAGTCTCACCTGCTTGATATATTCGATCGGAGAGAGGCCGATATACTTCTTGATGAGTCGGTAAAGTTGCTTGGATTCGAGGTCACACTTCTTGCATAGGAGGCTGACATTGAGGTCGGGGTCGGAGATGTTCTCCTCGATGATTTGTGCGATTTGCGCCAATTTCTTTTCGCTCACCGACTCGGCGGCAATCGGCTTGGACTCCGCCTCGATAATGGTCTCTATGCGGACTCGTTCCTTGAGCTCACTGCGGCGACGCAGCAACTGAGTGATGCGACCCAACAGTGTGGGGGCTTCGAAGGGCTTGGTCATAAAGACATCGATGCCCTGCTTGATGCTTTCATTCTCCGTGTCGGGATCGGAGAGGGCTGTAAGCATAATGATCGGGATGCCGACAAGACGTGGATTTTGCTTCAGACTCTTCACCATCTCTATACCCGACATGATGGGCATCATCTGGTCGACGATGATCAGATCGGGGAGGAACGAGGCGGCTATCGCCAGTCCGGAGCGACCGCTGTCGGCTGTAAGTGTAGTGTAATCAGAAGAGAGAATCTCCGAGAGGAACTCCGAGATCTGGGCATTATCCTCGACTATCAATATCTTGGGTCGATCGCTTTGAGACTGATCGACCATCCGGGTCACCTCCTTGGCAACCTTCTTCGACACCGAGAGAGAGACTACAAAGGAGGATCCCTCACCTTGGCGGCTGAACAGCTCGATATTTCCACCCATTGCCTCAAGATATTTCTTGATAAGGTATAGGCCGAGTCCGGTTCCCTCCTTGAGTTTGGCAGTGGCCGGGGATCGGAACATGCGTTGGAACACGAGTTGGCGGTCGGCCTCCGGGATGCCGACACCATCGTCGGAGACGACTATCTCGACATGGTCGTCGCGCATGCTGATGCCGCAAGAGATGGTGGCTCCCGGTTCGGAATATTTGCAGGCATTCGAGAGAAGATTGGTCATCACCGACTCCAACTTCACGGCATCCGCCTCGATCATGATTTCAGGCGCCGAGGTGTGGAAGAGGAAGGTCTTCTGTCGATTGTGCTCGCGGAAAGTCTCGAAGATGCCGGAGCAGAAAGCCACCACGTCGAATGTGGAGAGTATCAAGAGACTCTCGCCTCCATCCTCGATATGTTGCAACTCAAGTGTGCGATGGATCATGTTGTTGAGTCGCACGGCATTGTCATAGACCTTCTCGAGGCTGCGGCGCTCGTCGGGGTTTTTGGCTTGCTCCTTCAAGATGCTCACGGGCCCGAGGATCATCGAGAGGGGTGTCTTCAAGTCGTGGGAGATGGTGGAGAGGAAGGTGAGTTTGCGTTCCACATTCTCGAGGGTGTTCTCACGCTCCCGCTCATGGAGAGCCTTGAGGTTGCGTCTGCGGAAATACCATACGATCCAAGCGGTGACACCTATCACTATCAGGGCATATAGGAGCAGAGCCGGGAACGAGAGATAGAAGGGTGGATTCACCTTCATCGGGATAGCGATCGGCTTGGAGCCGGAGCCGGCTGTGCGTAGCAAGATGGTGTAATCTCCCATCTTCAGGTCGGCGAATCGGATACTGTTCACCCCCTCGGGGAGGAGCACCCATCCTCCGACGGTGTCAGCCTCATTCCGTGCAAGTTTATACATAAAGCGATCGACCGACTCCGGGGAATAGTTGAGCGAACTGATCACCAACGACAGATTCCCATCGTAAGGGAGCACCCGGCGATGCATACCACCCATTATGTCGGAGAGGTCGAACGAACCATTCTCTCCCTCAGCCAGAATCATCCGGATTTTAGAGTCAGCCACATCAGATGCGATATCGCTATTCACCTCGACGATCTCATCTATGCCTCCGAGATATACCTTATTGCTCACGCGGTCCTCATAAATGGCGGTATACGACTTCTGCGGGATGGGGAGCAGAGTAGCCTTGAGGCTCTTGCCATCGATGCTCCAGACGCTGCTTTGGGTCGAGATCCAGATATCTTCACCCACGCCACCCATAGCCAGGATGGTCTCATCGCTATTGGTATTGGGGAAACGCACCACTCGCGGCGAAGCGCCATCGAAGAGCGCTACACCTCCACGGAAAGAGCACCACACTCTCCCCCGATTATCCTCACAGACGTAGGCGGGATGCTCTCCGGTCAGAGCATATATGTCATAGCGGGTTGTGCTACGAGTCGACAAGTCATATCGGATGATGCGGTCGTCGCGGAAGAGCAGCACCCAGAGACAACCATTGCTGTCGAGCAGAACATTATTCACCAGGTCATTGCTCAAAGTCATATCGCCGCCATGCGTATCGGTGTTGTACGATCGGTCGGCTATCACCACACCTCCCGGTCGGCGGAACTTATCCTTAGCCACATAGTGAAGGCCATTCAAGAAGCTTCCGACCCAGAAATGATCATTATCCTCGACGATGGCATAGACCCAATTCGAGGTATGTCCACCCTTAGGGTCGACGATATGGAAGACGTCAAATCTGTCAGCCTCTCTATTATAGCGATTCAATCCGGCATCGGTGGCGAGCCACACCACCCCCTCCGAATCCTCATATATATCGCGGATTCTATTGTGGGACAAAGCGCCCTGTGTGTCGTCATGGCGATACCAGCGCGGAGCCTCCCCCTCAGCGATACGGATCACACCGTTGGTGCCTCCCAACCAGAGGTTTTGCCTCCGGTCGAGTAAGATCGAATGTATCTCATTACCCTCGCCCGAGTGCGTAAGTCGATTCAGACGGATGCTGCTGATGCGTGTCGAGATCGAAGCTATCGAAACACCTCGTTCATGTCCCGCCCAGATATTGTGCTTGCCGTCGGCATAGACACACCATATCTCATTGTCGGCGATCGAGAGTTCATCGCGCGAATCATGGCGATAATGTTTCAGCCCATCGCTTGAGAGGTCGAACACGCCATTGTCGGTGCCCACCCACACATGTCCCGACTCGCCCGGGGCAAGGCTCTTGACATTACAGCTCTCCTCGAGGCCGACACGCTCCCAGCTCTCCGAGCCGGGGATATAACGATAGAGAGCACCCTCGCTGCCCACATATATACCATGCTTGTCGGGCGATTCGAGCATACAGTTCACGAAAAGCGACCCGCCACCCGGATTGGCTATCCGCTCGAAGCGCGAGTGTCGCTGATCCCAGCGTGCCATGCCGGTGTAGGTGCCCACAAAGAGCACTCCGCGACTGTCACGAAGCATCGAATAGACCGACCGATGGGGCAGCCCCGACGAATAGTTGCGGATCCGCTGTTGTGGAATATCATAATAGAAGATTCCTCCCAAGCCCCCTATCCAGAGATGATCTCCCTGCACCATCAGCGCCCGAATCTCTTTGGGGGAATTATTGATCACCCTAACGATTCGACCCTGTCGGTAGTCGTAGATCATCAAGCCATTGTTGCTGCCGATATAGAGCTGACCCTCATACTCGACGATGGCATAGACCTGCACTCCCGCCAACTTCTCGGCATCTACCTGATGCGTCGAAATGCCATCGTAGAAATAGAGACCTCGGTTCGTGCCGAGCCAGATGATGCCCCGACTGTCGCTGAAGGTGGTGAACACCGCACTCTTCACTCCTCCCACCTTGACATTCTTCCATGTCAATCCAAGCTCCGGCAATGCCGTAGCGGAATAGAGGGAGACACTCTCTATCATCAAGAGTGCCAAAAGAAGATAGCGTAATGTTCGGATAAGTCGTCGGTCGGAGTCCATGGTGGAGATGATTTTGTATATGCAAATATATCAAAAATTTCTTTGATTTGTCTGATATATTGCATAAGAAATCTCACAAAATTGCTGTTTTTTGCATTTTGTCTAATTTGTTCTATTCTTTGTCTTATTTCATTATTTTATTCTTGGATTGTCTCCTTATATTTGCAAACGAAAGAATCTATACCGACTCAAGGCTCCGAGACAAGAGAGCCTGCCAACACTTCAGGAACGCAAAAAAACCTAAAATATAACAACCAATGATCAACTCAAGCGGCAATGTCGTGATAAGGAACTTGCTCGTGGGAATACTCTTCTCGCTGCTCCTTATACCCGTAACGGCTAAAGCCCAAAATCAGCGGACAGTGACGGGTACTGTCACAGATGAGACCGGAGAGCCTCTGATAGGTGCGATGGTCAAGATCACTGATCAAAATATCGGGACAGTCACCGATATTGATGGCAACTTTACACTCAACGTGGGGGCAAACGCCAAGAGCCTCACCGTGTCGTATGTAGGCTACACGGCAGCCACCGTTGAAATCACCACAGGGAAGATGGATATCACACTACGCCCCAACTCGGAGGTGCTCGACGAGGTGGTGGTGATCGGATATGGTGTCCGCAAGAAGGACGACCTGACCGGCTCGGTATCCGCCATCGATGAGAAGGACTTCAATCAGGGAGTCATCTCCTCGCCCGAAGAACTGATCAATGGTAAGGTGGCAGGTGTGCAGATCGTCAACGCCGGCGGTTCGCCGACGGCAGGCTCGACGATTCGCATCCGTGGCGGCGCATCGCTTAATGCCTCCAACGACCCTCTGATCGTGCTTGACGGTGTGCCAATGGAGGTGGGCGGCTCGGTGAGCGGCAGCGGAAACTTCCTCTCTCTGATCAACCCCAACGACATCGAGAGCATGACCATCCTCAAGGATGCATCTTCGACTGCTATATATGGTTCGCGCGCGTCGAACGGTGTGATCATCATCACCACCAAGAAAAGCCGCAATCAGGGTGTGAAGGTATCATTCCAGACCACCAACTCCATCTCCACCAAGACTCGCACATCCGATATGCTCTCCACCGATGAGTTCATCGACGTGGTGAAGCGTTTCGGCACTGAGCGTCAGATCTCTCTTCTGGGAGATAGCCGCACAGATTGGAACGATCAGATCTTCCACACCGCCTTCGGCACTGACAATAACCTCAGTGTGTCGGGCCGCATTTCCTCGTGGCTCCCTTATCGCGTATCGGTCGGAGCTTTCTATCAAGAGGGTATCCTCAAGACCGACAATACCAAGCGATTCACCGGCAATATCAACCTCTCTCCCTCCTTCCTCAACAATGAACTTCGCTTCCAGATCGGCGTAAAGGGTACCTACTCGCGCAACCGCTTTGCCGACTCCGCAGCCATCTGGGGTGGCGCTACTCTCAACCCCACTATCCCGGTATATTCCGGCGAAGAGGGCTTCGGAGGATATACCGAGGCTATCGACAATAGCGGCAATCCGGTGACCGGCGCCGTGCCCAATGCCTTGGGTCGTCTCGAGCAGTATAACTCGACTTCCGACGTGTGGCGTGTCATCGGCAATATCGACGCCGATTGGAGCATCCGTTGGGTCAAAGGCCTTCGCCTCCATGTCACCGGCGGCTATGACTGGTCGCACGGTCAGGGGCATGTATATATCCCGGTTGAGGCTTACCTCAATTACACCTCCGGAGGTCGCGACTACGACTATGGCCCGCAGACCAACCACAATCGCATCCTCACCATCTATGCCAACTACAATCGCGACTTCGAGGCGATCAAATCAAACCTGGATATGACTCTGGGTTATGACTATCAGTTCTGGAGATACAGCACCCCCTTCTATGCTATCCTCAATACTCAGGGTGAGCAGCAACAGACATCGGCAGCCACCGACCAGCGCCATGCACTCGTGTCGTTCTATGGCCGCTTGAACTATACCTTCATGGATCGCTACCTCCTTACCGCCACTGTGCGTGAGGATGGTTCCTCTCGCTTCGCCAAAGACCATCGATGGGGCCTGTTCCCATCTGTCGCACTGGCTTGGCGCATCTCTAAGGAGAGCTTCTTCCAGCCCATCAGCCATGTGATGAACGACTTGAAGATCCGCGCTTCTTATGGTGTCACCGGTCAGCAAGATGGTATCGACAATTATGGCTATCTCCCGGTATACACCACCTCGCTCGATGGCGCGCAATATCAATTCGGCGGTGTGCCCGTATATACCATCCGTCCCGAGGCTTACAACCCCGACCTGAAGTGGGAGACCACCAAGTCTTGGAACGTCGGTGTAGACCTCGCATTCCTCGAAAACAGATTTACATTCTCGGCAGATTATTATACTCGCAAGACCGAGAACCTGCTTGCCACCGTGCCTGTGCCCGCCGGCACCAACTTCGACAAGTTGATGCTCAAGAATGTGGGTAATGTCGACTCGCAGGGTGTCGAACTCGCCTTGACAGCCAACCTGATTGACACCAAGGATTGGCACTGGAGCCTCACTGCCAACGCTGCTTGGCAACGTGTGCGCATCCGCAACCTTACTCTGAATCCCGGCAACCCCAGCCCCGACACCGGCGTTGGACCCTGGATCGATACTTATCAAATGCAGGTATTCTCTACCGACTATGCTCCCTACGCATTCTACCTCTACAAGCAGCTCTACGATCAGGAGACCGGCAAACCTCTCGAAGGCATGTATGCCGACCTCAACGGCGATGGCGAGATCACCTCTGCCGACCGCTACCACTGCCACTCCCCGGCTCCCGACTGGATCCTCGGTCTCTCTACTTCGCTCAAGTATAAGGGTTGGACTCTCTCCACTTCACTTCGTGCGAATATCGGATGCTATGTCTTCAATGGCATGTCGATGAACACCGGCGCATGGGAGACTATGAGCTATAACGACTATCAGCTCAATAACCTCAACAGCAGCTTCTTAGACACCCAATTCACTCGCCGTCAATATCTTAGCGACTATTACTTAGAGAATGCATCTTTCCTCAAGATGGACAACCTGCAACTCTCCTACGACTTCGGTAAGATCTACAAGAGCCTGAGCCTCAACATCTCGGCGATGATCCAGAATGTATTTACCATCACCAAATACTCGGGTGTGGATCCTGAATGTTCGACCGGTGTCGACACCAGCATCTATCCTCGCCCTCGCACCTATTCAGTAACAATCGGACTCAACTTCTAAGCTAACGACAATGAAAAAGATAACTAAAATATTCGGCTTTATCATGGGACTCGGTGTGTTGCTGAGCAGCTGCACCGGAGATCTCGATCAGATGCCCGTGATCGAAGACACAGCCGACGACATCTATAGCAGCGCCGCCAATTATCGCGGTGTGCTTGCCAAGATCTATGCCTCCTACGTGCTCGCCGGGCAGGAACAGGGTGGCGACAATGGCGACCTCACATCGATCAATGGCCATGACCTCTCTCGCGGTTATTTCAACCTCCAGGAGGCTGCCACCGATGAAACCGCCAATACCTGGCTCTCGGGCAATAACCTCTACGACCTGACCTATATCTGCTGGAACGAGAAGGATTCCTGGGTGGCAGACACCTATTATCGTCTCTATTATACTATCGCTCTCTGCAATGACTTCATCCGCAATAGCAGTGACGAAGCAATAGCCAAGTTCAGCGAGGCTGAGCAGGAGGATATCCGCGAATATCGCGCCGAGGCTCGATTCATGCGTGCCTACAGCTACTGGATGGTGCTCGACCTCTACCGTCAGGGGCCGAAGGTCGATGAGACCACTCCCGCCACCGGCTTCACCCCCGAGGCATTCACCGGCGTCGAGATGTTCGATTATATCGAAAGCGAACTGAAGGCTCTCGTGGCTGATGGCAGCCGTGAGGCTCTCGCCGAAGTGACCGAATATGGCCGTGCGGCTCGCCCCGCAGCTTGGGCGCTTTTGGCTCGACTTTACCTCAATAGCGGTGTCTATCGCGGCGTAGTCGACACGAAGTATTACAGCGAATGTATCACCGCCTGCCATAAGGTGATCGGCAATGCCTCGCTCTATCTCGAACCGGAGTATCAGAAACTCTTCAATGCCGACAATTATAAGCGTAGCCATGAGATCATCTTCTCGATGGTGTGTGACGCTACAACTTCTGTGACTTGGGGTGGCGGCACTTACGTGACCTGCGGCTCTTGCGGCAACTCGAGCACTCAAGACCCTGCCAAGTATGGTCTATCCAGCGGATGGGGTATGTTCCGCGCTCGCGGTGAGTTGGTGGCAAAGTTCGGCGATATCACCACTACTGCTGACTCTCGTGCCCTCTTCTACACCGACGGCCAGACTCAATACTTCAGCGGCCCGATCGACAACCAAGCCGAGGGCTATTTCTATGAGAAATTTACCAACCTCACCGATGCCGGCGAGCAGGCTTCGAACACAGCCGCCGTGGGATGTTCGACCGACTATCCTCTGATCCGTCTGGCTGATGTATATCTGATGGCTGCCGAGGCATTCCTCCGCGGCGGTGGTGGCATCACTCGTGTCGATGCTCTCGACTTGGTCAATAAGGTACGCCTCCGCGCATATCGCGACAATGCCGCCGGTAAGATCAGCGACACTGAGTTCACCCTCGACTTTATCCTCGATGAGCGTGCCCGCGAGTTCTATCTCGAATCCTTGCGTCGCACCGACCTGATCCGCTTCGATCGCTTCACCGGTGACTCTTATATCTGGCAATGGAAGGGTGGTGTGCTCGACGGCCGAAGTGTCGATGCAAAGTACAACATCTACCCTATCCCCGACACGGAACTTACTGCCAACAGCAATCTGTCTAACCCCCTTTATTGATCTGCAATCATGAAACTAAATAAAATATTCAGTTTGGTCTGGCTGTCGGCATTAGCGGCTCTGTCGCTGACTTCTTGCGATAGCGATATGGACCTGGTATATGTCAATCCTGCCGACGACATCTCCTTGGCAGGGGCCAACGGGGATATCATCCTATCGCCCGAGCATCCTTCGGCACTCGCCCTGACCATCTATTGGAGCGGCGATGGCATCCTGACCCTCTCCGACCCCGATCTGCAAGCACCCATCAATGCCGCCGAGGAGCGCATCCAGCTCTCGGGCGATGAGAATTTCACCAATCTCGTCGAGATCACTGCCGGCAAGGGTGTGCGCCAACATCAATTCCTCTGCGAGGAACTCAACGCCCTCTTGGCTCGCCTCAATTTCGAACCTGATCAGATGGCTCCTCTCTATATCCGCATCGCCTCCTCTTTGGCGGCAAATGTCGATCCGAAATATTCCTCGGTGCTCAAGGTGAATGTGCAGCCTTATAGCGTGCGTCTGATCCTTGGCTCGGTGCTCGACAAGAATGGCGTCGACACCGGTATGACCCTCGCTTCGCCCGAAGAGAATGGCATCTATGCCGGATTCCTCGGCGTGGGTAGCTGGTATAACTGGTGGTTCCTCGATCCGACCAATGTGAAGTGGGGCAATTTGGGCCAGAGCGGCAAGACTTTCTACGCTTCGTCGGCTGCCGATAGCTGGAACTTCTGGTTCCCCGGCGTGGGTGGTTGCTATTATACCACAGTCAATACCGTCGAGGGATGGTGGAGTGCTCTCCACATCGACAATGTCACCGTGGCAGGCGACATCACCGGCGAGATGACCTATAATATGAAGACCAACCAGTGGACACTCGACTTCACCTCTGCCGCAGCCGGCACTGTCAATATCACACTCAGCGGCGCCGGAAGCCTCTATAACAAGGATACGGGCGATATGGGTCCCGCCATCGCTCAGGATATCGCATTCGGCGGCGACAGCGAGAATCTCACCTTCGGCACTACAGGCAGCGCCATCTCTATCAGCGTGCCCGCCGGAGCCACTACCCTGATCCTCGACCTTACCAACCCGTTGGCTTATAAGGTGGGTTGCGGCGAGTCGGCAGAACCTGCCGAGACTGATCCTCACCTCTACTTCTCAGGTCTGGTGGATTGGAGCGGCTTCGACAATTACCTGACACTCTACGATGAGTCGGGCCTGATCTATGGCGGCGCTCATTACATCAACTCCGAGTGGGGTTATCGCGCCTACACCATGCAGGATTGGGGTGCTGCCTATAAAGCCACCGACGGTTCGACAGCACTGAGCGGCAGTCTTATCTTCGCCGAGTCTGATGGCAATATCCCGGCTCCCGAACCGGGCCTCTATGTGATGGACTTCGATATGAAGAACCTGACATATCAGCTCACTGCCGTGGAGAGTGTCACCTTCGCCGGCCTCAACGACAACTGGGCGGAAACTACAATGACACAATCTGCCGATAATCCTGAAATATTTACCGCAGAATTCGTTAAAGAAAAAGAGACCCCTTGGGGAGTTAAGGTTTTGATCAACCATGACTGGAGTCTATTCTTCGGCGGCGGCAACGGCGTGCTCCTGTTGGGTCACTCCGATTCTACCACCGGTTTTGACGGCGACAATGAGTTGACCGTCGGTGAGACCTACATCCTCACAGTCGATCTCGGCAAGCAAACATATTCATATTCTCTTAAATAATCTCAATCGATGAAGATGACAACAATATTCTCGGGACTCGCATTGGCAGGCGCCATGCTGATCTCTTCCTGCACGGAAGAGGGTCCTGTGACCAATCCGAAACAAGATTCTCCGGTAGCCCCCGCCAAGGAGACAGGCTTTGCACGCGGTGCAGATGTAAGCTGGGTGACTCAGATGGAGTCGGAGGGGGAGAAGTTCTACACCTTCGAGGGTGTGGAGACTGAGTGTATGCAACTTCTGCGCGATTTCTGCGGAGTCAATTCGATCCGTCTGCGTGTGTGGGTCAACCCCGCCGAGGGGTGGAACAGCATCGATGATGTCGTAGTGAAGGCGAGACGCGCCGAGCGTCTCGGTCTGCGCACCATGATCGATTTCCACTTCTCCGACACCTGGGCAGACCCCGGACATCAGCAGATGCCGGCTGCCTGGGAGGGACTCTCTTTCGACGAACTGAAGGGTGCCGTCGCTAATCATGTCACCGAGGTGCTCACCGCTCTGAAGGGGGCAGGTGTCACTCCCGAGTGGGTGCAGATTGGCAATGAGACAACTCCCGGCATGATGCTCCCCGTCGGAAGTGTCGATAATCCCGCGCAACTCACCGCGCTCAATAATTCCGGCTATGACGCCGTGAAGAGCGTATTCCCCGAGGCTAAGGTGATCGTTCACCTCGATGCCGGCAACAATCAGTGGATCTACGACCGAATGTTCGATATCCTCCAAGCCAATGGCGGCAAATATGATATGATCGGCATGTCGCTCTATCCCTATTGGGCTGAAGAGGCCGGCGAAGAGGGTGGATGGGTCAAGATCGTGGATGATTGCATCGCCAATATCGCTCATGTCAAGGAGAAGTATAATAAGCCGGTGATGATCTGCGAGATCGGTATGCCCTACGATCAGGAGGAACTCTGCTATCAACTCATCAAGCGGATGATGACTCAGCCTGTGGAGGGTATCTTCTACTGGGAACCGGAAGCACCCGCCGGATATAACGATGGCTATAAGATGGGATGCTTCAACAAGGGAATGCCGACTAAGGCGTTGAGTGCATTTACTGAAAAATAATCGATATGAAGATGCGACTTATCATAGCAATGGCTCTGATTGGAGCCATTGCCCCGGTCGCCGGGGCTCAGCGCCATGAGATGATGCTCCGCGAGGGGTGGGAGTTTACCAAGGGGCGTCCTGATGCGGCGACACGCTGGCAGCAGGTGCGCGTGCCCCACGACTGGTCAATCTCCGGACCTTTCGACCGCGCCAACGATCTTCAGACCGTGGCTGTATGGCAGAATGGCGAAACCGAAGAGACTGTCAAGACCGGACGCACCGGCGGCCTCCCCTTCATCGGGCAGGGCACTTATCGCACTCGTTTCTCGGTCGATCAGGTGGAGGGACGCTGCATCACTCTCCTCTTCGATGGCGCCATGAGCAATGCCCACGTCCGCGTGAATGGCAAGGAGGTGGCTTATTGGCCTTACGGCTATAACTCGTTCTATGCCGACGTCACCGAGGCGGTAAAGGTCGGCGAGAATGAGATGGTGGTCGAGTTGGAGAATTTCGAGAAGGCTTCTCGCTGGTATCCCGGCGCCGGTCTCTATCGCAATGTACATGTAATTTCGACTTCGGCTGTCCATATCCCGGTGTGGGGCACTTATATCACCACACCGACAGTCAGCGCCGAGGAGGCTTCGGTGAGACTCGATATGGAGATCGCCGGCGTCGCCGAGGGAACGAAGGTCGATGTGACCACTCGCATCCTCTCCCCTTCGGGCGAGGTGGTGGCTCGCAATGATGCTCCTTACGTGGCTCACGGGCAGAAGCATCATCAGAATTTCCTGATCGCCAATCCTGCTCTCTGGAGCCCCGAATCGCCGGCGCTTTATGTGGCTGAGACCACTCTCAGCGTCGATGGGAAGCTGGTGGATAGTTATACCACTCGTTTCGGAATCCGCGATCTGAAGTATATCCCGGAGAAGGGGTTTTTCCTCAATGGGGTGGCTACGAAGTTTAAGGGTGTCTGCAACCATCATGACCTCGGGCCGTTGGGCTCGGCGGTCAATCGCTCGGCACTCCGCCATCAGGTGGAATTGCTGAAGGATATGGGTGTCAATGCCATTCGCACATCTCACAATATGCCGGCTCCTGAGTTGGTGGAACTTTGCGATGAGATGGGCATGATGCTGATGGTGGAGCCTTTCGATGATTGGGGATTCCGCCCCAAGTCACCCAATGGCTATGGCGCATTTTTTAAGGAATGGGCTGAACGCGACATCACTAATATGGTGAAGCATTATCGCAATAATGCCTCGGTGGTGATGTGGTCGATAGGCAATGAGGTGCCGAGTCAATGGGGTGAGGGTGGCGTCGCCGAACTCACGATGCTCCAAGACTTGGTGAAGAGTCTCGACGGCACTCGCCCGGTGACTTGCGGCATGGATCAGATCGGATCGGTGCTCGACAATGGCTTCGCCGCTTCGCTCGATATACCTTCTTTCAATTACAAACCGCAATATTACGAGGAGATCTACGCCAAGATGCCTCAGAAGATGCTTATCGGTTCGGAGTCGGCATCGACCGTGTCGTCGCGTGGTGTATATCATTTCCCGGTGTCGTTCGAGAAGGAGCATAATGAGGTGCTTCATGCCGACCATCAGTCGTCGAGTTATGACAATGAGACATGCTCCTGGTCGAACACTCCCGACATCGATTTTATGATGGATGAGAAGCCCTGGGTGTTGGGACAGTTCGTATGGACCGGCTTCGATTACTTGGGAGAGCCATCCCCCTACGACACGGATGCATGGCCCAACCACAGTTCGCTGTTCGGCATCATCGACCTTGCCTCTCTTCCCAAGGATCGTTTCTATCTCTATCGTTCGCAATGGAACACCACCTCCCCCACTCTCCATATCCTTCCTCACTGGAATTGGGAGGGGCGCGAGGGTGAGATTACACCGGTGTTCGTCTATACCTCCTATCCGAAGGCGGAACTCTTCATCAATGGCAAGAGCCAAGGAGTGAGGGAGAAGAATGATTCGACACTTCAGACACGCTATCGCTTGATGTGGAATGAGACCCGCTACGAGCCGGGAGAGGTGATGGTGGTGGCATACGATGAGCAGGGTAATGAGGCGGCTCGCAAGAGCATCCGCACTGCCGGCAAGGCTCATCACATCGTGCTGACTGCCAACCGCACCACTCTCGCCGCCAACAGCGATGACCTGGCTTATATCACCATGCAGGTGGCTGACAAGGATGGCAATATCCTCCCCACAGATTCACGACGTGTCAAGTATAGCGTCAAAGGTGCCGGCACATTCGAGGCTACCGCCAATGGCGATCCGACCTGTCTCCTCCCCTTCGACCGGGCTGAAATGGACCTCTTCAGCGGCGCCGCTACGGCCATCGTCAGAAGCGGTTCGACTCCCGGCACTCTCACCCTTACGGTTTCCGCCAAGGGTGTAAAAGCAGCAACAATTTCTCTACAGGTTCAATAATATATCATTTGTGTGTGTATTTCAGTTTCTCAGTGTAAAATCTATCCGGTAAAAAAGATTGTTTCTTATTAGGTCAATTAAAGTCACGATAATAGAACTCTTAAATAAAATTTTGATAATATAAAAAATATCATGAAAGAAAAGATATTGAGCGAGTTTGGCTCTCGCTTTTCGCAGACTCCGGTGCTCTATGCCTCTGCCGGACGCATTAACTTGATCGGTGAGCACACCGATTATAATGGAGGTTTCGTATTCCCCGGAGCCATCGACAAGGTGATCATGGCAGCCATTGCCCCCAACGATAGCGACCGTGTGAATGTCTTCTCGATCGACATCAACGAGGAGGTAAGTTTTGGTCTGCGTGAGGAGGATGCCCCCACACAGTCGTGGGCACGCTATATCTTCGGCGTATGCCGCGAAGTGCAGAAACGTGGCGGCGAAGTGAAGGGCTTTAATGCCGTCTTCGCCGGCAATGTGCCACTGGGTGCCGGCTTGTCGTCGTCAGCAGCATTGGAGTCTTGTTTCGCATACGCTCTCAATGATCTCTACAACGAGAATCGTATCGACAAGTTTGAGTTGGCTCGCATCGGGCAGTCGACCGAGCATAACTATTGCGGAGTGAATTGTGGCATCATGGACCAATTTGCCAGCGTTATGGGTCAGAAGGGCAAGTTGATGCGCCTCGATTGCCGCTCGATGGAGTTCGAGTATTTCCCCTTTGCGCCTGAGGAATATGAGTTGGTGCTCGTAGATTCGCGTGTGAAGCATGAGCTTGCCGACTCCCCCTACAACAAGCGTCGTCAGTCGTGTGAGCGAGTAGCAGCGCGTCTCGGCATAGAGACACTTCGCGATGCCGACATGGAGAAATTGGAGGCTATTCGCGATGAGATTTCGGCTGAAGACTATTCAAGAGCCAAGTTCGTAATTGAAGAGAAAGAGCGTGTGCTCGCCGTGTGCGATGCCTTGAATCGTGGCGACTACGAGACTGTCGGCAAGAAGATGTATGAGACGCATCAGGGATTGTCGAAAGACTATGAAGTAAGTTGCGAAGAATTGGACTTTCTCAACGACGTAGCCAAAGAATGTGGAGTCACCGGCTCGCGCATCATGGGAGGCGGCTTCGGCGGCTGCACCATCAACCTGGTACGCAAAGACCTGACCGAAAGATTCATAGCCACAGCCACCGAGCGCTTCAAAGCCCGCTACGGCCACAACCCCCAAATCTACCCCGTAATAATCTCCGACGGAGCCCGCAAACTCCCCCAATAATCCCCGTCACCCCTCGACCCACAACCTCAACCCAAGGTGACAAAACCCATCGACCCAACCCGTCGATTCCAAACCAATCTTTTAGCAAAATTTCGGCAATAAATTTGTTTATTGCCGAAATTTTGTATACTGCCCCAGAAAATCGATTCGGTCATAAATTCAAATTACTCAATTTGTGCCATTGCTCATGTCAACGCATGATTTGTACGTTAAGAGCGCGGCACAATGTATCAAATCTTCTTCACATCGTCAAATGATGCCCGGATCCAAAGTAGTCTTGTTGCTAAGAGCGCGCTCTAAAGTTTTTCTTCTATAAAATCAGAGAATCTTAGGATTTTCTCTGATTTTGAAGCATTGAACAGCAGATGCTCGAAATCCCTCTTCTTCACGTTAAGATCTGTCTGTGACAACATCTCATAAAGTGCCTCTATCATAGTTCGTAGGCTTTTAATAATGTTTCTGCTCTTTGGGTTAATGCTTTGTTGTTGACTTGATGGGCATATCCCTTAAATAGGGGAACGTTAAATTCTTCATTCATAAAGTCTTCATCGAGTCTCAATTCAATCATATCTTCTTCGCTCTTGTAAAACGAGTTGAGATATAACAGATCGAGGAGAGCCTTCTCGGGATTGGCGAAAAGGATGGCTCTGCCATCACCCATCAATTTGGGTTCGTAACCGAACATAAGATCCGGTCTGACAGAGCTATAGGAGAAATCTCCGAAAGAATTTACAAACCGATTCGTTTTGAGCGAAGTGACGCTCGTTATCTGAACCACAGCCTCCGGTATCATCCCATAATAAGAGAGGGCTGTATGTAGGCTTATATAAGATGGGCGATAGATTCTATTGGCAATATAGCGATGGAAATCGGGGATGGACTTACATTCGGTGAAAGCATACATCTCCTTGCGCAACTTCACAATATAGCCCTTACTCTCCCAATACCGCAGGTTATGCCTGTTGAAACCGGGATCCCAGGCATAAATCTGCTGAATATCAAAACACCCCAGAAGATGCCATTGCTTATGAAAATCAATATAATTCATACAATGCGTTTCTAATTTGCTGCAAATATACAACAAATCAGAAACAAAATCAAGCAAAACCGGTAATTAAATCAAAAACATCTTTTATCAATTGAGACCACAAATTATCCACTTCTTGTCAACTCATAGCCCCGGTTTAACTGAAGCCGGGTCGCGGAGCCGGAAGCATCTCCAAGAGGTAGGAATATCCCAACGATGGTCATTATATGCTGAGGCGAGACGGGGATGTCGGTCCTCGTCTCGCCTCAGTGAAAACGGTATTAGAGCGCATTCTCTAATATTAGTCATTATGTTAAAACTATCTAAATTATATCTTTCTTGGCAAAATATTTGAATATTTGATAAAAAAGATATAATTTTGTAGTGATAAATAGAGATATGACAGCAACGGATGCTATATTGAACTATGCAGTAAGACAGGGAGGGTCTTTCCATAGGAAAGACCTACTATATGAAAATGCCCGCCGGCAAACGGGCATCAAGGGCAGTGCGCTAACCCTCCAAATTAACCGAATGCTTGCATCTGGCGCACTTCGTAGGGTTGGCCATGGCGTGTATGAACTATCTCATGACAGCCTTTCAGAATTCGTATATCAGCCATCACAGACGGAGAAGGATATCTTTTTGAGGTTAAAACAGAAGTTTCCACTCCTTGATATATGCATTTGGAGTCCACGTGTTCTTGCATCGTTCATGCTTCACGTGCCAAACATCGGCTACATATTTGTAGACGTTGAAAAAGAGGGTATGGATACGGTATTCCATGCCCTACAGAATATGAGACTTGGTAGAAACATCCTCCTGTCACCATCGCCCAAAGACTGCGACCGCTATCTGACGGGGAGTGATGCCATAGTGGTACGCCAACTGATAAGTCAGTCTCCGATGACCATCGTGGATGGTTGCCAAGTGCCGCGTATAGAGAAAATCCTTGTGGATGCCATTGGTGACAAAGAACTGTTGTTCGCCAGCGGTTCAGAGATATACAATATATATGAGTATGCACATGAGAGAAATCATATCAACATGAGCAAACTACTGAGATATGCCTCTCGCCGCAACCGTAAAGAGAAAGTTAAACAAATCATACAAGTAATAGAACATGATCAATCCCAAGAGTAGAAGCCTTGAATGGATAACCGAAGTCGCCCACCAAATAAGAGTCCATGACATTGCATTGGTTGAAAAGACCATCCGTGCCTTTTCATTGCTCGAAGCACTGGCTCGATCAGGTTGCCCTTTCATCTTCAAGGGCGGCAGTTCGCTGATGCTTCACTTGAACACAAGCAAACGATTGTCAATAGACATTGATATTATCTGCCCTCCAGGAACTATCATAGAGGACTACCTCAGCCGTTTTGCCGAAGAATACGGCTTTGGCAAAGTGGAACTCGTAGAACGCATACAACGCACAGATGTACCAAAGCAACACGCCAAGTTTTACTACGAAGTGAGTTATCCCGGTAATGGAGGACAGGACAAAATACTGCTTGACGTGCTCTATGAAGAAACTCATTATTCCCAGATTGTGTCTCTTCCTATACAGAGTCCTTTGCTTATGACAGACGAGCCTCTTGTAATAGTCAGTCTGCCGAGTCATGGAGATTTGTTGGGTGACAAACTGACAGCTTTCGCTCCGCACACGACGGGCATTCCATTCTTCAAAGGACGGAAGAAGTGTACGATGGAAATTATCAAACAGCTCTTTGATGTAGCCTCGCTGTTCGACATAACAAACGACTTGGCTGTCACACGCCATACTTTCATGAAATTCGCAAATGTCGAACTGCAATATCGCAACTTACCATCAGATAACATCCAACAAGTACTTGACGACATCTATCAGACAGCCATGACCATCTGTATGCGTGGTTTGGTGAATCCAGAGGAATACATACTCTTGCAAGATGGTATTAGTCGTATTGGCAATTTCATACACAGCGAGAAGTACACCTTAGATTCTGCAATCATCAATGCAGCAAAAGTGGCTTACCTGAGCCGACTTTTGGACAGGGGAATTAACGAGATACGACACTATACACCTAACAATATAGGTGCGTTAGCTTCTCAGACTCTACACCTTCCGATGCCTACAAAACTCAACAAACTTAAAAAGACGCATCCCGAAGCGTTCTTTTATTTAAATGAAATACAACTGATAAAATAGGCATAAAGGTCTATGATGTTCGCTATCAGAGATAAAAAATGAAAAGTTATGTTAAAAGCGCGGCACAAATGTATCAAATCTTCGGCACATCATCAAATGATCTGCCCGGATCCAAAGCAGTATTTTACAGGCGCTTTTATCTATCGCTTGGGGTGGATGGTGTTGCCTTGGCGGATTAGCTCTTTGGCTTCTTGCAGGTGGGCGTCTAACTCTTCGGAGGGGACTATGTAGATGCTTGGCTTTTGTGAGCGGGGGAAGCGATTGAAGTATGGGTCGATCGTTACCACCCATTTCAGTTCTTCGATTTGGGGGATGCGCGACATGGCATCCCATAGTTCAAATAGTCGAGTCCTCGCCACTACGGTCACACCTCGTTTGCCGTTCTTCAGGCGCGACACACAGATGATGTGTTGTCGTATACGATTGTCACTATCCTGCTCCTCTTTTGTGGCGCGGTGAGAGACAGCGAGATGGCGGTGGAATTTGCGGTTGATCTCCAGCATCTTGGCAATGAAGAGCCGGCCGTGGGGAGCGGTGTCTTGCAGCTGATTGCTCATGATGTAGTAGTGTATCATCTCATGGATGATGGTATCTTCCTCCACATCTTCGGGCATATCCAACAAGGTGCTGATCTTAAAGACAAAGCTATGGTAGTGCCAGGTATTGTCGGGATTTCTCTTTCGCTGACAGGTCACGGCGCCGAGAAAAGACTTGGCACGACTCAGTTGAAAGGGGATAGGAGGCAGCTTCCCCTCAAACATCAATGTGTTATATTCGTCAAACTTTGATTTGATATATTCGAGCGATGCTCTCATTCTCTGATTCTCTTATTCTGTATACTACACTCATTCTCTGATTCTGATTACCCACACATCGTGCTCACATTGCCATAGCATTAAGAGCGCCTCCATAGTGGCTTGACAATGGGAATCAATGAATCGCTATCCGGAGCAAAGGTAAGAATATTGTGGTCTATCGGGTTTATTTTTTGGATTTGCGGGTGGGGCGGCGCTTGGCGGGGGCGGCGTCTTGTGCCTCCATTATGGCTTTTACCTCTTTGAGGGTCAGGGCTTCGGGGTCTTTGCCTTTCGGGATCTTGTAGTTGGTGGCCTTCTTGTCGCCCTCTTTCTTGTAGGCGATATAGGGTCCGAAACGCCCTTTGAGCACCTCCAAGCCGGGCATCTCGTCGAATGACTTGATGTGTCGGCTCGCCTCCTCTTCCTGCTTGTTTTCGATCAGACGGATTGCCTCGTCGAGGGTGATGGTGTAGGGATCCATCTCCTTGGGGATGGATACAAATTGCTTGCCATGATGCACGTATGGTCCGAATCTACCGATAGCCGCAGAGACTTCCATCTCTTGGTATTCACCCAGTTTGCGGGGGAGATCGAAGAGTTTGAGTGCCTCGTCGAGAGTGATGGTCTGGAGGCTCTGCCCCTCGTTGAGGCTGGCGAAGAGTGGCTTCTCATCGTCGGTCGATTCGCCGATCTGTGCCACCGGCCCGAAGCGGCCGATCTTCACCGAGACGCGACGTCCGCTCTTAGGGTCAACACCCAGCACACGCTCTCCCACCTTATGCTCCATACGCATCGAGTCGGCACGCTCCACATCGGGATGGAAATTACGATAGAAGTCCGCCATCTCCTCTTGCCAGGGAAGTTTACCTTCGGCTATCTCATCAATCTTCTCCTCGATCTTCGCCGTAAAACCATAGTCGACGATGTCGGGGAAATGTTGTGTCAAGAAGTCGATTACCACCATGCCGACATCAGTGGGCACGATATGACCGCGAGTAGCGCCATAGCGTTCTGTGCGAACCTCTTCGGTCACCTTATCGCCATCTAATGAGATGACATTATAATTGCGTTCCATACCCTCGCTGTCGCCATCGACGATATACTCTCGAGTGCGGAGGGTGGTCACGGTAGTGGCTGTGGTGGAGGGACGTCCGATCCCTATCTTATCCATTTTCTTGATAAGTTCCGGCTCGGTGTAGCGCACCGGGCCGAGAGTGAAGCGTTCGGTGGCAGTGACATTGCGCATGCCGAGAGCGTCGCCGACGCTGAGGGCGGGGAGCAGACCCGACTCGCCGGCATCGTCGATGGTAGCGTTCGCTTCATTTTCGCCATCGACCGATGCGCCATACACCTTCATGAAGCCCTCGAAGAGGAGCGTTTCGCCCTGGAGGTCGAAGGTGGTGTCGCTATTGTCCATAGCGATGTCGATGGTGGTCTTCTCGAGGCGTGCTTCGCTCATCTGTGAGGCTACGGCACGCTTCCATATCAGCTGATAGAGGCGCTGCTCCACCGGGCTTCCGTCGATAGACTTGTTCGAGATATATGTCGGACGGATGGCTTCGTGAGCCTCCTGAGCATTCTTGATGTTGGTGTGATAGTGGCGAGTTTGGAGATACTCCTTGCCATAATCGGCGGTGATGGTCTTGGCGATATCGCGGATGGCGAGTTCGGAGAGGTTGGTGGAGTCGGTACGCATGTATGTGATGTGTCCCTCCTCATATAGTCGCTGAGCCACGCGCATGGTTGTGGCGACATTGAGGTGAAGTTTACGACCCGCCTCCTGCTGGAGTGTCGATGTGGTAAAGGGGGCAGCCGGCTTGCGTTGCAGAGGCTTGCGTTCCATATCGGAGACGCTGAAACGAGCACCCTTGCAGAGCTCGATGATCTGCATAGCCTCTTGGCGAGTATTGAACTTCTGAGGGCTGCGAGCCTTGAACGCCACACCCGAAGGGGAGATAAAGATGGCTGTAAGGCGATAGAAAGGCTCCGGCACGAAGTCGCGGATCTCCATCTCGCGTTCACACACCAAGCGGAGTGTGGCACTCTGCACACGACCCGCCGAGAGCGACGGTTTGATCTTCTTCCAAAGCACCGGGCTGAGTTCAAAACCGACGATACGGTCCAACACGCGACGAGCTTGCTGCGAGTTGACACGGTCGATATCTATCTTGCGAGGATTCGCCACAGCCTCCAAGAGGGCAGGCTTCGTGATCTCGTGGAAGCATATACGATTGGTCTTCTCCGGCTTCAAACCGAGCACTTCATAGAGGTGCCAGGCGATAGCCTCTCCCTCGCGGTCCTCATCGGTTGCGAGCCACACGGTATCAGCCTTCGAAGCGGCTGCTTTCAGACTTTTCACCACCTCCCGCTTGTCGGCAGGGATGACATATTTCGGTGTAAAATTGTCTTCAATATCGACACTCATGCCACGCTTCTCGAGGTCACGGATGTGTCCAAAACTTGACATCACCTTATAATCGGGCCCTAAAAACTGCTCAATCTTCTTGACTTTAGAAGGAGACTCGACTATAACTAAATTCTTCATATTCGTTTCCGGTAATTATAATCGGATCCACAGGAGATCACGACATTTAATCATAAAGAGAGGAGAATTGGCAAAATTAATAAATTTACTCGTTTTACGCAAATTTAGAGGGCAATGCCACCCCTCACGGCGAAAAACAGCGATACTCCGCCACGAACCGATCAAAACACATCTTCGTGGCGAAAAATCGCCGATAATTCGCCATGAAAATCCATAAATGAAAGAAGAGGCGTTCGGAGGAACGCCCCTTTTTTATTATTTTTCAGATCGGAGGATTTGGTAGTAGCGGTCGAGGACTTCGTGAGCGGCGGTGAAGGAGGACTGCTCATTGTTGAGGATTCTCATCTCCTTCTGCTCGAGGAGTGCTCGGATCTCGGGGAGGCTGTAGAAGTGATTGCGCAGCTGCTCATTGATGGTCTCGAGCATCCAATACTTGGCTTGCTCATTGCGCTTTCGCTCGAAATAACCGGTCTTCTTGACATATTCGAAATATCGGTCGATCATATCCCACACCTTGTCGATATTGAGCTCGTAATATCCGCTATAGGTAGTGACTTCCGGTTTCCACTTGCTGGGAGTCGGAGGGAAGAGCATCATGGCGTTGCGGAACTGAGCTGCTGCCAGATTAGCGCGGTCGATATTGTCGCCGTCAGCCTTATTGATGGCGATACCATCAGCCATCTCCATGATGCCTCGCTTGATACCTTGGAGCTCATCGCCGGTGCCTGCCAGCTGAATCAGCAAGAAGAAGTCTACCATGGAATGTACGGCGGTTTCCGACTGGCCGACACCCACGGTCTCGACAAAGATATTGTTATAGCCGGCAGCCTCGCAGAGCACGATAGTCTCGCGAGTCTTACGCGCCACGCCACCCAGAGAACCTGCCGAGGGGGAAGGGCGGATAAAAGCATTGGGGTGCTGGGAGAGTTTCTCCATACGAGTCTTATCGCCGAGGATTGAGCCTTGTGTACGTTCGCTCGAGGGGTCGATGGCGAGGACGGCAAGTTTGCCACCCTGCTTGAGGACATGGAGTCCAAAGACATCGATCGAAGTAGACTTGCCGGCACCCGGCACGCCGGTGATGCCGATACGGCGTGAATTGCCGGTATATGGGAGGCACTTTTCGATCACCTCCTGGGCTATCTGTTGATGCGCATCAACGGTCGACTCGACGAGGGTCACAGCCTGCCCCAACACGGTGACATTACCCTTGAGGATACCCTCCACATACTCGCCGGGAGTAAGAAGGCGACGTCGCGCCACCGGGCGTCGGTAGGGGTTGACACTGGGCTGGGAGATAACTCCGGAGTTGACCTGAAGGCCTTTGTAATCGGGATGATTTTCGGGGTGTTCCATATCTTTGTATTAGATTTTTCTTGAGTTTAACCTATTGGCGATGTAAAGTTAACGGATTTTTCGCAATTATTCAAATATTAGAGCGCAGTCCTTTAAAAAAACAGAGCGCACTCCCAGGGAAGGCGCTCTAATATTGTGGAAATATCGGGTTATTTCTTATATCCTGCCACGGGGATGGTGAGATGAGGATGCAGAGGGTCGTCGGTGATGACATTGATGGGAAATCGCCATGGGCCGGCGGCGAGACGGTCGACATCTATCTCTATCTTGATGCGAGCACTCTTGCCCGGTTTGATCTTGGCGGGAATCTTGCCAAATGTTATCGCCTCGTTCTGCGAATATACCTTGAGGGGATGGAGTTCGGACTTGCCCTGATTGGTGATGGTAAACTCCCTCTTGATGCGGCGAGTGGCATTAGGATCGATCACACCGAGGTCGATCGGATCGGGGGCAAGGAGGCAGATAGGGTGCTTGTCACCCTGTCGGCGCATCAACATACCCTGATCGGGGAGCACGAACGTGCGGAAGAGGAGCGACTTTACCTCCGTGCCATCCACCATCAGATGGAGAGGCACCTCGACATCGCCAAAATCGCCATACTTATTACCTACAAAGTCAAGACTATATACCAGCACATCACCCGGGCCTGCCTTAGTGGTGGTGGCAGTAACAGAGAGTGCGGGATGGTCGGCTTTGAGTTGAGTGTCGATGCTATCCATGCTCACCGAATATATCTTGAGGAAAACCATGGGAGCATGATCGGTCGTGACGGAGGGAACGGAGAGGATGGTATCGGAGAGGCGCACCGGTCCGGCATCTACAGGATATAGCGAAGAGAGGGATTCAGGAGTGCCGAGCACATTGCCCGAGATGATGATGGAGTGGGTGGAGCCATCAGAGAGGGCTACCTTGATGGTTTTGCGGAAACGCCCGGGGCGCTTGGCGGGATCGAAAATATAGCCGATATAGGCGGTATCGCCCGGGGCAATAAGGTCGTCATAGAAATCGGAGGTGGTACACCCGCAGGTGGGCTTGACCGAGAAGATGGAGATGGTGTCTTGGCTGACATTGACGAAATGAGAGCGAGCCGACACAGGTCCTGCCACCTCCTTGATCAGACCGAAGTCATGATTCTTATCCACCCAGGAGATTCGATCATCTGCCGAGATAGATGACACGCACCATATCAAGAGCCCGAATATCAATAAGTTGCATCGGCAATTCATAGCTGTTACTTATTAGGGTTGACAGTACCGGTGATTTTGAGGCGTACCTTCTTCTGCTTGCCGTTGGTTTTGACGGTAATCACCTTGGTGAAAGGGCCGGGGCGATAGATGGGCTTGAAGGTGACTTTGATTTTACCCGACTTGCCGGGGGCGATCGGCTGCTCGGGGTATTGGGGCTCGGTGCAACCGCAGTCGGCCTTGGCATCGAGGATCACCAAGTTGGCATCGCCGGTATTGGTAAACGAGAATGAATGTGACACCGGGCCGCCATGCTCGGCGATGACGCCGAAATCGAAAGTCGACTCACTAAACTTGATTTCAGCCTGCTTCTTGGCGGAAGCGCCGAAAGCAACGAGAGCCACAAGAGCCAAGAGGATGAAACTCAAATATTTTTTCATAACAACAAATTTTTATATAATAGACCTTGGAAATGTCGGAAGGTTTAGAGCGCGTTCCTCTTAAAAGAGTGAAAGCCGGAGTCAGCTTACGCTGACGCCGACTTTCGGGGATAGGATGGATTTGGGGAAGTAGCCCATAGCAGAGTCGAACTGCTCTTTAGAGAATGAAAATCTCTCGTCCTAACCGATAGACGAATGGGCCTACTCAATGTGCTGACGCTGTCTCATCGAGGGGGGGGGAGCGGAGCTCACGACCTCGATGGGGTCATACACGTATGCTTTAGCCGAGCTTGTTGATATGCTTAGCGAGACCGCTGCACAAGTTACCGGCTTTATTCTTCGAGATAACGTTCTTACGACCGAGACGCTGGAGAAGAGCGCTCACCTTGTTGTAAGCTGCTTCAGCCTCAGCCTTGTCAGTCATTTTGCGCACACGACGCACAGCATTTCTCGCTGTCTTTGCCCAGTAACGGTTCTCAAGTCTTCTTTTTTCCGCCTGGCGGATTCTTTTTAATGATGATTTATGATTTGCCATCTTAAAAAATCTCTTTTGGTAGTTATTAATGGTAGCCCATAGCAGAGTCGAACTGCTCTTTAGAGAATGAAAATCTCTCGTCCTAACCGATAGACGAATGGGCCACAAAACTGCAACTGCACAACTCCGGCGCATTTTGCGACTGCAAAAGTAGTAATTTTTTTCTTTTTAACCAAATCTTTCTGATTTTTTATTAAAATTTCGTGATTTTCTCTCTATTTTGTTGTAAATTTGTGTGCTTGGAGTCGTGTTCTCTCCCATTTTTGCTTCTTGACTCCATATTTTGTATATAAGAAATTTATTTTTCTATGACACTAAAATATGCATCTACGTTGCTGTTGGGGGTTCTAATGACGCTCACCGGCATCACAGCCCGCGCTGAGTGGAACGATTCGATCCGCTATCGTGCCGAGATCGGCACCACCATCGCCGGGGGTCAAAACAACCCTCTATGGCTCAACGCCAATCGCTATGGCTTCTCGAGTACGAAACGTAATAATCTATGGCTCCGTCTCGCCGCCTTCAAGGATATGGATGAGGAGAAGCCTTTCTCCTGGGGCGCCGGCATCGATATGGGTGTCGCCTATCGCTTCGAGTCGATCTTCATGCCTCAGCAGCTATATGCCGAGGTGAGATATCGCTGTCTCGACCTCTTGGTAGGCGCCAAGGAGATCAATGATGGCTTCGTGTGCCAAGATCTTTCCTCCGGCTCGCTGACCCAGGGATGGAACGCTCGCCCTATCCCACAGGTGAGACTCGGCGTGTTCGATTATGCCAACGTATGGGGGTGCAAGGAGATGTTTGCCATCAAGGGCTATATCGCTTACGGTATGTTTACCGACAACTGGTGGGTGAAGCGTTGGGCAAACCCCGAGTATAGTTACACTCTCAACACTCTATATTGCTCGCGCGCGATATATTTCCGCTTCGGTAATGCTCGCAAATTCCCCCTCGAGGGTGAACTCGGCATCGTGGTGGATTCGCAGTTCGGCGGCAAAACCTGGAACCAGGATGGCAATAAGACGTGGATCAAGAACCCCACCGACTTCAAGGCTTGGGTAAGAGCTATGATACCTCTCTCCGCCGGCGATGATAATGTAATCGGGGGCGAACGATATAATGTCGAGGGTAATTTCTTGGGCAATTGGAGCATGTCGCTCAAGTGGGATGACCCGAGCGGATGGATGGTCCGCCTATATTACCAGCACTTCTTCGAGGACCATTCGATGCTCTTCATGGAATATCCGCGCCGCGACGGACTATATGGCGTGCATGGCCGCCTGCCGAAGAATCCATTCGTCTCCGAAGTCCTCTATGAGTATCTATATGCCAAAGATCAGTCAGGACCCGTGTATTGGGACCATACCGACAATATCAATTATCAGATCTCGGGACGCGATGAGTATTACGATCACTATATCTTCAATGGCTGGCAGCACTGGGGGCAATCTATCGCCAACCCACTCTTCACTGCCCCTCTCTATAACGACAACCATCGGATGTATCTCCTCTCCACTCGCATCCGCGCCCATCATTTGGGATTCAAGGGTGATCCTACCGACCAGCTCTCCTATCGCGTGCTCCTCTCCCATACACGCAGCTGGGGAACTTATTATGTCCCCTTCACCGACCCCAAGAGCAACTTCAGCTGGCTCGCCGAACTGAAATATCATCCTAAGAAACTGAAAGGATGGGAAGCTACCTTCTCATTGGCGGCTGATCATGGCTCGCTTTTGGGCAACTCTTTCGGCGGAATGGTGTCGATAGCCAAGACCGGCTGGTTCTGATGCGTAATGCAGGATTCATGATTCATAATTCATGATTCATAATTCATAATGCATGATTTGCAATGTGTTATTTGCTTGATTTCTTAATTAGTAATTTCATTCATATCTGACTATGCGTAAGTCCTTATATATATTATTACTCTCGATAGTGGCGATGTTGATGCTCTCATCGCTCGGGTGCAGCCGCTATTCTCACAATGGCAAGATCGACGGCTATTGGCAGATATCCACTATCACCTATAAGGGGAGCAACGAGATATCCACCCCCAAGACTCTCTTCATCTGCATCCAGATCGAATTGTTGCAACTTGACAATCCGGCACCCTCTCCCAAGCGCACCGGCGTAATCTCCTATGACAAGAAGGCAGACATCCTGAGCGTCGATTTCCGCAACGGTCCGACCGACGAAGAGCTCTACCCCTTCGGGTTTACAGCCAATCCCTGTGTACTGAAGGTGGTGAGTGCCACCGGCTCGAAGATGGTGCTCGAATCGGATATAGCCACCATCGAGTGTCGTAAATTTTAAGAAACATAATCATGACAGACGATTTCGATATAAGACAAAACCGTATGAAGCCCGACGGCGCCGAGAGCGACATCGAGAAGGCATTGCGCCCCCTCTCCTTTGCCGACTTCACCGGTCAGGCGCAGATCATCGACAATTTGAGCGTATTCGTGGCGGCAGCCCGTATGCGAGGGGAGGCCCTCGACCACACTCTGCTGCATGGACCTCCGGGGCTCGGCAAGACCACCCTCTCCAATATCATAGCCAACGAGCTTGGAGTCGGCTTTAAGACCACCTCCGGGCCGGTGCTCGACAAGCCGGGCGATCTGGCAGGCATCTTGATGTCGTTGGAGCCCCACGATGTGCTCTTCATCGACGAGATCCACCGTCTACACCCGGTCGTAGAGGAGTATCTCTACTCCGCCATGGAGGATTTCCGCATCGACATCCTCTTGGACAAGGGCCCCGGGGCGAAGTCAGTGCAACTCTCCATTGCCCCCTTCACGCTGGTGGGAGCCACGACCCGCTCGGGGAGTCTGACAGCCCCCTTGCGTGCCCGCTTCGGCATACAGTGTCACTTGGAATATTACGACCATGCCCTCTTGCTGACCATTGTGAAGCGTTCGGCGCGGCTGCTGCGCATCGGCATCGATGAAGATGCCGCCCGCGAGATAGCCCTCCGGAGCCGCGGCACGCCGCGTGTTGCCAACTCATTGTTGCGTCGCGTGCGTGACTTCGCTATGGTGCGCGGATCGGGGCATATCGACCTCCCTATCGCTCGCACTGCCCTCGAAGCCCTCAATATCGACCGTTATGGCCTCGACCTGATCGACAACCGTATCCTGCTCGCCATAATCGATAAGTTCAAAGGGGGGCCGGTGGGTCTCACCACCATAGCCACTGCCATCGGCGAGGATGCCGGCACCATCGAAGAGGTCTATGAGCCTTTCCTGATCAAGGAGGGTTTCTTGAAGCGGACCCCTCGCGGCCGCGAAGTCACCGAATTGGCCTATCGCCACCTCGGCCGCCTCGGCGAGTATCAGAACCCGGCCTCGATCCCCGGGCTCTTCGATGAAGTCGAATAAAATCCCCGGTGGAATGAAAGTGTTGACCACATTGTGTGAATCAACTATCTTTTAACTTAAAGTTCTTAATAATCCGATAACAAATAATCATGGCGGGTATTAAAACATTGGTCAAAGAGACCGCCGTATATGGTCTCAGCAGCATCTTGGGGAGATTCCTCAACTGGTGTCTTGTTCCCCTTTACGTCTATCTCTTTCCGACACAAGAATATGGCATCGTGAGTTACCTCTACAGCTTCACGGCAGTGGCTCTCGTGGTGCTCAATTATGGCATGGAGACCGGTTTCTTCCGCTTCGCCAACAAGGAGGAAGATCCGGAGCGAGTCTACACCACATCGCTGATCTCGGTGGGCTCGACATCGTTGGCATTCATCATCCTCCTCACGCTCCTTTTGGCGCCAATCTCGGAGGTGATGCTCTTGCCTCAACATTCGCTCTATATCTGGCTATTGGGAGTGACGGTGGCTATCGATGCCTTCTCCAATCTCCCCTTCGCCTATCTTCGATACAAGAAGAAGGCCTTCCGCTTCGCCGGCATCAAATTGCTGAATGTGGCACTCAACATCAGTCTGAACATCTTCTTCCTCTTGGTGTGTCCATGGATGGCTGAAAATGCCGAGTGGCTGATCGGATGGTTCTACACTCCGATGGGAGGGGCAGCCTTCGGCATCGGCTGGATCTTTGTCGCCAACATCATCTCCTCGCTGGTGGTGTTGCTCTGCCTGTTGCCTCAGCTCACAGGTCGTCGCTATCGTTTCAGCGGCTCGCTCTTGCGGCAAATGCTCCGCTATAGCTGGCCACTCCTCATCTTGGGAGTCGCCGGCATCTTGAGCCAAAATATGGGGCAGATCATCATCCCCTATCTCTTCAAGGGGGAGGAAGAGGCGGCACGCTCGATGGTGGGCATATATGGCGCCAACATCAAGATCGCCATCGTGATGGTGATGTTTACCCAGGCCTTCCGTTATGCCTACGAGCCCTTCATCTTCGCACGCGCCAAGGAGGGGGGCGACGATAAGAAGCAGGCATATTGCGATGCAATGAAATTTTTCGTCATCTTCGGCTTCTTCATCTTCTTGGGAGTGATGTATTTCCTTCCGATCTTGAAACATTTTGTCTCACCTTCCTACTGGCCGGGGCTTCAGGTCGTGCCGATTATGATGATCGCCGAACTCTGTTTCGGAGTCTTCTTCAACCTCTCCTTGTGGTATAAGCTCACCGACCGCACCGAGTGGGGAATGTATCTCTCGCTGATATGCTTCGTGCTGATGTTGGTGCTCAATATCTGGCTGGTGCGTGCCATCGGCATCCCGAATGGCTATCTCGGTTCGGCATGGGCTGCTTTAGGCAGCTATTTCTCGGTGATGGTAATCTCCTATTTCGTAGGGCGACATTATTATCCGATCCCCTATCCGGTGAAGCGATTGGCGCTCTATACGCTGCTCACGATGCTGCTTTACGGCGTCGGGATGGGGGCAGAGCAAGTGCTCCCGATGTGGGGCACATACATGGTGAGAGTAGCCATACTGATACTCTATATCGGCATAGTGGCAAGATATGAGAAGATACCCCTACGACGATAAGAGGATCATATATAAAATGGTATAAAATAAAAAGAGCGCGTTCCTGAGGAATGTGCTCTTTTTATTTGCATTTTCTCTATTGAGTTCGATTACTCGGGGCGTTTGAGTTGGACAGCACGCCAGCTCCACTGGTCGCGCTTGATGTTGTAATATGGCACAGAGATCACCTCGAAGATGTCGCCCGAACGGAAGTCTAAGGGGAGCATCTTGGCGTCGATATAGACATCACCTACGAAGGTGAACTGCTGGCCGAGACGGAGTGTCACCTCGAGCGTCTCCTTGCGGAAGAGCTTGCCGGCGTAGGGAGTGAAATCCACCACACGCTTGATTGTGCAGAATGAGGCAGGCTTGCCTACGGGGATATCGCCATTGAAACGCACGGAATAGATCTGATTTTCGACGAAAGTCTCCTTGCTCTTCTTGATCGAGAAATATCCATTGCGACGATCCTCAGTGACGAAACCGCACACCTGCTTCTGATGGTTGATATGCGAGATGAGCACACCCACTTCGGGGATATCGCCATAGAAGAAATCTTCAGCCAAGTCGCAGTGAGCGCGATAGAAGGGAGCATTGTTGGCGGCCGCTACTGTCGACTGATACCACTGCTGGTGGGTGATTTCCTCGACATTCTGCGGGATGTTCCAGCCCTTCTTGGTGTGGATGGCGATGATGTCATCAAATTCGCGACGAGCCTCGGGATAATTGCCGAAATAATACATCAGCACACCGGCGGCAGCCTTCACCTTGACTAAGAAAGAGGGGTCGGATGGGCAGGTCAATGCCTTGCAATAGCAAGAGAGTTTCGACTTATCGTCGTCGATCAGTTCGGCAAGCATCGACCAGGACCAGAACTCCTTGGGGCGTTGCTTCACGAACTCGCGAGCGGCGGTGCGAGCCTCGCCCATCATGCCGAGCGCCTTATAGATCTTGGCGCGATAGTAGTTGAGATTCTTGATGTCGGGATGATCGATCACGAACTGTGCAAGATTGTCGGCAAATGCCACTGCCTCCTGCACATGCTCCCCCTTGGCGATCTTGATGAGCAGCACCTTGACGTAGGCACTCAGTACTCGCTCGGCAAGAGAGATCATCCAATGACCATTCGCCAAAAGCACCTTCTTGAAGTCCTCCTCAAGAAGATTCTCCAAGCCCCACCATTCCACCATCTGAGCCAAGCCCTGCCATACATTCCCATGGATCTCCTTAACCTTCAGGAAGGCGTCGAGCAATACGGAATAATAGCGATGGGGCGTCAGGAAATCAACACTCATCACAGCGTCGAAAATCCTGTCGATCATGGCGGTGTTCAATCTTTCATCCTCTGCATACTTCATCACAAAACCTCGAACCACCCATGAGATCTTATTGTTCATCTCATGCTCTTCGACAGCCTCAAGATGCAATTCTGCATATTCTCTGATCAACCTGCATAACTCGGGCACATCCATCTGATCGGATGCAAGTTCCATCATCCCCTTCAAACAATAAGCCATCGAGATCCGTGCAAACTTGTCTTCCGGATTCGACTTAAGAATTAGGGAGCACTCCTTGTAGGCACGGCTTAAATCCCCGTTTTTCCTCAATTCGGTAATTTCTTTTATGGTCAACATATACACAAAAAAACATAAAGAACGCGTATCTTTCAAAGATACATATAATACATACTATTTCTCAATTACATAGAGCATACAAATGTAGAAATTTTTTCTCTAAAAAACAATCTTTTTTCAATAATTATTTTTTAGAACATTTGCATGGACACTCATGATCCTCTTTCCACGCTTGGCAGGGCATCTTCCCCTTGCCGTCGAAGCAGTAGGTGCAGATCCTCTCCTTGGGGAGGCCGATGCTCTCGATAAGATCTTCTATCTTACAGAATTTCAACGAAGTAAGTCCCAATCGGCGGGCTATCTCATCGACCATGCGCTGATACTCGGGAGTGCCGGTGGTGGCATACTGCTCAAGTCGCGCCGAAGGGTCTCCCTCCAAGTCGCCGATGACTCGACGGGTGATCAGCTCCATGTCGCTCTCGGAGTTGGTGAAGGAGATGTAGGGACATCCATACACCAGCGGAGGGCAGGAGATGCGGGCATGCACCGAGCGAGCTCCGCGATCGAAGAAGACACTGACATTGTCGCCAAGTTGCGTGCCGCGAACTATTGAGTCGTCGCAGAACACTACATCGCGACCCTGAAGCATAGCCCGATTGGTGATCAATTTCATCTTTGCCACCAAGGCTCGTCGATCTTGTGAACTGGGTGTGAAACTGCGGGGCCATGTCGGTGTGTATTTCAACACTGCCCGACGGTAGGGAATGCCGCTACCCTCGGCATAACCCAGCGCAAAACCGACTCCGGAGTCGGGGATACCGCACACCAAGTCCGCTTCGGTCTTGTCGTCGCGGCCCAAAGCGCGGCCTGCCGCCTCTCTCACATATTCGGTGTTGATGCCATTATAGTCTGAAGCCGGGAAACCATAATATACCCACAAGAAGGAGCATATCTGCTCACGCTTTGCACCCTCTTGCAGCACTTCGATGCCATCCGCCTTGATCTTGACGATCTCGCCCGGCATGACATCCCTGACATACTCATAGCCGAGATTGGGGAAGGAACTCGTCTCGCTTGCCAAGGCATATCCATCCTTGCCCTTGCCTATGATGATGGGGGTGCGACCCAAATAGTCGCGCGCCGCTATGATGCCATCTTCGGTGAGCACCAACATCGAGCATGACCCCTCTACGCGGCTATACACCCGGTTGATCCCATCGACATAATCCCGACCCATATTGATCAGGAGAGCCACCAGCTCGGTCTGATTGATCTTATTGGCTGACATCTCGCTGAAATGCATCCCCTGCTCCAACAGACTCGCCGCGATGTCTCGCGCATTGTTGACACGCGCCACTGTCACCACGGCATACTTGCCAAGATGTGAATTGACTATAATCGGCTGGGGATCCGTGTCACTGATCGACCCTACTCCCGAGTTCCCTCGGAATGAGTCTAACTCATCTTCAAATTTCGGACGAAAATAACTGCGGCTCAAACTGTGAATGGCTCGATTGAAGCCATTCTCTCCATCGTAGGTCACCATACCTCCACATCTTGTGCCAAGATGTGAATGATAGTCCGTGCCATAAAATAAATCATTGACTATCGGACGATTAGCGATCACACCAAAAAAACCTCCCATAAAAATCTATATATTTAAAATTGAAGTATTGATTATTCTGACTTTATGTAGTTTTCAACCTTTTCGAAGATGGGTCTTGTTTTCGACTGCAAATTTAAGGATTTTATCGCGATTCTTACAAGTATTCGCGCATATTTTCCTTACTTTTTTGCCAATATGCCAATTTTTCGTTAATATTGCACCAAGTTTCGTGTAAAAAGTGTAAAATAATTATTAACCTTAATTCCGCAACACTATTACAAATATAACTTTTTAAGTACCTGAGCAACAAA
>JBJEDL010000078.1:0-18757 GCA_051872035.1 Lepagella sp. | reverse complement strand
CGACTCAAGGCTACGACCCCTACGGCCCCAAAAATTTAAGGAACGCGCTCTAAGCCCATACTATAATAGAAGAGACACCGAGCAAGAAATAACGTCTTGTTCGGTGTCTTTGTCTTATGATAATGCTTTTAGCGGGCTAAGGAAACGTTGACGGCTATGCCGTAGTTGGAGTTGCTGGTGGGATAGCTGGAGTTGGAAACGAGCGGCGTGTTCGCCTGGTGGTCGAAGAAGGCGGAGAGGGTGACACGCTTGCTCAAAACGTAACTTGCCATGAAGTTGATCGAGAAGGTGCTCGTGCCTTGAGTCGCTTGGGTAAATGCCGTCTCGATGCGTCGGATCAGAGACTGGTTGTTGCTGAACGATAAGTCCAAATTGAGTGTCAAGTCGTTCGATACACTACCCTGCTTGCCGCCGATCTTCAAGATCTTATTGAAATTGGCAATCTTATATCCGGCACCGAAGGTCAGCTGCTTGGAGGTCGTCTCCACAATCTGGCCCGCAGATGAGTTTAGGTTGATGGTACGAGAATCGCGATATTCGGCATTGAATGTGATATCATTGAAGAGTGTGAACTTCACACCGACCAGCGGAGCAAACTTCTCGGTTATGGACACTGATGAGATATTGAACGGACTCGAGGGTATCGGTGTCTGCGTAGTCTCGTCGAGGATAAAGCCCTGATTGCCGGAACCACCCGGTGCCTTAATCCAGTTGGTATAGCTGGTGAATGAGCCCACAGAATAGGTACACTGATAAGCATGAGAGATGGTAAACGATTTGAACCATTTCTTCATATTGCCGAGATTGATCAAGCCATCGTAGGTGACACGCCAGTTGGGACGCATCGAACTGAGACCCGGGAAGAGATCGAGAGTGATCTTGCCGGGATCTTCACCGGTGTATGCAGCCAGGAAGGCGGGAATCAATACATCTGAGCTGGTGGAGCTGACCTTGCTCACCTCCGCATTATAGGGAGTACCCGCCATGGCGTTACCTTCCATAAAACCGCTATTGGGATATGTGGTCGAAGCGTATGAGTTCTGAATCCTATTTGCCACTTGCGGGATATAGGACAAGAACTTGTCGAAGGCATCCGACTGATAACCATTCTTGGCATTCGAGCCGCGCAACGAGGTGGAGATGGCACATGCCGTACGGACATAACTACCGGAGAATGTGGTCGGTATGTCGGCATACATGAACTGCATCTGCTCGGTGCGAGTATCGGTCAAGTTGGTGGTGAGAAGTATCTTCAGTCCCTTGATCGGTTCGAGGTTCAGCTCAAAACTGAACTCCTTGGTGCTGCTCCAGAGGGCGGGCGACACCTGCTCGGTATCGGTGATGAGCCAACCGCGGTCGAGTGCTTTATTGACATAACTCTTGTCGTAGAAACCAAAGGCGAAATCAAGGCCGGGAGCCATCGGACCATAGCTGGTGGACTGTCCGAATATATTACCCACACTCGGAGAATAAAGAGGAAGGTTGAGCGAATGACTGCTACGCCATTTGAACGATAGCGAGCGAGGCATCATCAGGAAGCGGAGCGTGTATTGTGCCAACTCGGAGCCAAAGGTCTTCTTCTCCTCCTTCACAATCTCGGTGATGATGAGAGCGAGATTGAAGCTGCCGGTATCGGCAATCTGGATCGTGTTGGCATCGACCACCTTATAGTTGACCTTGAAGACATGATTGTCACGACGCGCCGAGATTTTAATCTTCTTATTATTCAGATTATGCTTGACGATAGTGGCTGAGTCGGGCGATAAGGTGATGACACGCTCAAATTTCTTAGCCTTCGGCGTCTTCTTCTTGTCGTTCTTATCGCTCAAATCGCGCTTCTTGGTCTTATCTTTATCCTTATCCTTGTTCTTATTGCGATCGACAGAGCTGCCACGCGACGAGCTATTGCCGAAGCGCTTATTGATCGACTGGAGATACTTCGACTTATTGAAAAGGGTCTCGAAATTGATACGAGCATCGGCATTCCACGTTGTTTGGTTTTGGAGGGTATTACCGAGGTCGATATCATCGATTACTGCACCCTTATCCCACTTGTAGACAGAATTGTAAGACACCGAACCGGTGAGGTAATCGAGGATAGGAAGCTTGCTGAAGGGAGCGCGATAAGTGCCGGAGAAGGTCTGGTTGTAATTCCAGGGTGTACCCATGTGGCGCAGAGAGCGGAGCACTGTATCCTTCCACTCGCGATACTCATCGGGGAAGAGACGACGATTCACGGCGCCGGCAGTCTCATCGATCTTGGCGGTGGTGTTGCTGGCGAACGAGAAGGAGAGTGACTTGGTGAGATTCCAGGTCAACGACAACTGACGATCCCAGGTGAAGCTCTTGCTCACCTGCACCGGCAGCTTGAAGCTGTCATCAGCCTCCGAACGAGTCTGCTCTTCATAATAGTGACGATTCATCGAGGTGTAGAATGTCAGATTGCTGAAGAGCCAGTTGAGCTCCCAATCCTTGAAGAACTTGGCTGTCTTGCTCTTGCTCTTGAGTTTGGAGAAGGGCTTCCATGGCTTGATATAGGGAGTGTAGGAGTATTGGAACGATCCGCGATAATCATCCGTATGTTCATACTCGGTCAGGGGGTCGCTGTTGCGTTGCTTATTGAACGAGAAGGAGAGAGTGAAGTTGGCGGGATCCCAAGGCATCGGGGTCTTGCTCTGGACGTTAAATCTGAAGTTGGACACCGAGAAACTTTCGGTCACCTTGCGAGTGATGGCGTATGCCTTGATAGAATCCTTCTCCGCCTTGGTGGTGGCTGCATCGAGAGCATCCTTGAGGAGGATATCCTGATCGAGGGGATTATACTTCGGAGTGGTGGTCTCTTGCGAGCGGGCATAATATACCGGAGCAGAGAGCTTCGCCTTGGGAGGCATGATCTTGCCCACATCCCCCTGCACCACGAGGTTATACTGGTCGTAGGTGTCGATGCGTCGTTGGGCGATGCCCTGGTCTACGGCACCGAAACCGGCACTCTCATGATGGTATGAGAAATTGACCATAGCCACATCAGAGAGCGAAAGACTTGCGTTGGTGTTGAGCGCCCAACCACCCTCATTGTCGAAATCGGTGACCTTCATCTCATTGACCCAGATCGTACCATCTTTGACAGAGTTCGAACGGTTGCGCACACCGATCAGCATCACGCGCACATCGGAGAGTGATGGATTGCCGAGCACGCTGACTGTATTGCGGTTATTGTCAGGGTCGATCATCGAATATACCTTGTTATAAGCCACTCCTTCGGCATTGGCGCTGCGATCATGATTGCGTTGTGTCTTGACCGATGTCAGCAGGTCGAAGGGTATATTCAGATAGTTATTGATAGGCCATACTATCGAACGATCCTGGCTGTTATAATTGTTATAACGTCCCGGAGGGGTGAGGTCGAGCGGAATCTCATACTCGTAGTAATTGTTCTTGACATCCGAACCGAGGCGGATGAAGACCGAGAGGTCGCCATTCTTGAGATTGGTGGCATTATTGACCATAGCCTCGGCATGCACCCACATTTGCAGGCGCTTGTAAATGCGGAGGTCCATCGACGTGTTCTTATATATGCCGCGAGCATCACCGGGCTGGATACCCTTGAGGTTGAGTTCGAGCGATTGCTCATTAAGCTGAGTAGCCTGCGCCGAACCGCTATTCTGGTCTCGAGTCACACCGGGAGGCAGAACATAGTTCACCGGTTCGCGGCCGGCATTCTCTTCGATGTTGACGACGCTCATATCGAGTTCTCCCTCGGCAGGGGAATCATCACGCGAATTGAGGTTGAAGCGATAGTCACGCCACTCCCCTCTCACGAGTTCGAGAGTCGCAAAGCGTAGGTGGGTAGTCTCTTTAAAGCCGGTCATGAACATTCTCATAAAGCGGATGGTGGAGAAGTCGCTGATGCCTCCCACCACCTTGTCGGGAGATGTCAATGGAATCTTGAAGAGATACCATACGGAGGTCTGCTTACCCTCGGCTGTTGACACCTCCGACACCTGCTTGTCGGTGATATAATTCTTACCCACTTCGAGGTCTTCAGGGCGAATCGATACCTTATACTGATAATAACGCTCATACTCATTCAGTGTGTTATCCTGATTGATATCCTCTACATCGGGAACAGAACGAGATGACTGATATTGCGGATCATTTGCCTCATCGGGAGAGAGGGAGTTACCCTCGACGCCGTTGTAATGCTTATAACGCTCGAGGAGACCGGCCTTGATCTCATCATAATAATTCGATCGATAGAATCCGTAATTATCGCCGGCGGGGTCGTTGAGGGGTGAGAATGGGTCTTGCTGCATCTTCTCCATAGTCTCGGGAGAGAGCTTGCCACGGAGGATGTCGAGATAATCCTTGTAAGATGAGAAGGTATATTCATCATCATTGGAAAGACCATCGAGACCGACATCCTGAAGCTTGCGAGTGTTGGCATCATTGTCAAAGGCGTAGGTCAGCGATGTCTGACGAGATACACGTCCCCAAGCTGTCTCGGTGATGAAGTCGGAAGAGCCATCTACCGGTATGCCATTCTCGTAGCTCTTCATACCATCCTTGAGGATATCTTCGCTCATCTCGCCGAGGTTGAAATAGAGGTCACCACCCTCGCGGTTGGGATTATCCTCATCGAGGAATGGATCCAAGAGCCAGAATTGTATATACTCCACGTTGGAGGTTTCGAAGTTGGTGTTATCGAGTTTACGCATCATACCGCCCCATCTCTTCTCGGGATAGAGAAGCGAACCATCTGCATCGATATTGTCGGTGTCAAGGTTGTAGGGTCCACGCTCGCGAGGATAGAAGGAGACGTTGAGGGTCTGTATCCAGTTGGTTTCGCCGTAAGCCAAGTCTCGGTTGGGGAAAAGCTCGTTGACATATACCTCGCGGATATAGGGGCTCGACATCTGGTGGGTATCATTCTTCAGATATCCGGGGAGCATGTTGGAATTGCGTTGTGTCCAGGCGCGGTCGATATAATACCACGACATCAGGGCGCGATTCTTGCCGTAAGCCACATCGTTGGATAGCGCAGCCTCGGGGAATAGTCCATCGCCCGACGAGTCGAAAGGTGTCGACGCCAGGAACCATGAATAGGGAGAGCGGAGGTCGATGGCGGTGTGAGTATTTTCAAAATCGTCGATATAGCTGGAGCCTTGATTGCTGCCTGATTTCTGCTTATGGGGCACAAGCTGGGCAAACTCGGCATTGATCTTGAATGATGAGGGGGCGGTGGCATTGATGGTCGGCACCTTGTTCAGCAGGTTGGTGAGCCACTGGAAGTCTTTTTTAAAGCTGAGGTTGGCTCCCCACATGGTGTTGTTGATAAGTTCATCACCGAGATTGACCTTCTCGGTGAGTGCCTTCTCCGAGAAGTTAAGGATGGTGGCACCGATGGTGAAATCCTTGTTGAAAGCATATTGGGCATCCAGTCCAAGGAGTGTCTTTCGTTGCATCGAGAAGGTGGACTGGTTCTCGAGGGTGACGCTGACATTCGATCCGGAGTCGATGATGCTCTGATTGGTGATGGTGACGATACCCATCGAGTAGTCGACGGTGTAGTCGGCATTTTCGGTCAGCACTACTCCACCCGCCATAACGACTACCGAACCACGCGGCACATTCATGGCGTTAAGACGAATCTGCGCCCCGTTGGAGGCTTGATACTCACCGGTAAGAGAATATTTATTCTTGTCGGCAAACTGACGAGCCACAACGAGGGTCGAGTCGTAGAGTTCCTTATAAACGTATGGCTTGGCGAGGGTCGGGTCGCCGATCTGCTTCTCTAAGTGAGAGCCGAAGGGCTCGGTGACCGGGAAGATGATTCGACCGTTGGACGACTGTACGGTATACCCTTCAATATAGTCGAACTGTCCATCGGGGTTAGACTGCTGGTTGGAGTCGATACGGTCGAGGTTCATCACCTGCAAGAGGGTCTTGCCATTGGCATTACCTACAGGGAGGTAGGAGATCTCCGTGCCGGTGGAATCGCTCAAGAACTTGATATTCATCTTGAAGTTGCGATTCTGCAACTGGTAGGCTCCGAGCGAATATACATTCTTCATCATCAGCTTCCATAGTGGAGTCTGAGTGGAGACGGTCGAGGCGCGGAGGAGTTTCAGATAGAGCGACTCGCTGGAGTTGCTGACATCGGATGAGAACTCACCTACTTGATACACCTTGCCATTGTAGGTATATTCGTATGCCACGGCGAGCACTTCATCTGTGTTGAGAGCAGATTTGAGCGAGATATAACCGAGATCGGAATTGAGCGTATACTCACTCTCGCGGAGGAGACGACCCGATTCGACTTTTTCGAAGTCACGACCACCCTCGATGCCGTAGGCGCGCAGAGGGTCGAGTGCCTGTGATACTTGGTTGATATTGCGCGCAGCAGGATACTCCGCTTTGATGACATCTAACAGATTGTTAGACTGGTTGCAGGGATTGGTATATGTATAGTTGGGTTGCCAATATGTGTTGGACATACGCTGGTTTTCCGCCAAGTCGGTGAACCCGACGAAGTTCCTTGACTCGTTGTAATTGCCGCTCTTGTTGGTGATCCATACCTCGATACGAGTGATCTTCACGCCGGAAGATACAAGTGGTAGATGGGAGGTGAAATTATCGTAATTGTCATAGAAGAATTGCGACAAGAAGTAATGGCGGTTGGCATCATAGTTGTCGATCTTGATGTTATATTCGGTGCTCTGCACGCCACCCTGAGTGCTGACGGTCTTGGACTCGGAGTTCTGTTGCGATACGAGTCCGGTGAGGGTGAGTTTGCCGAATTGCAACTTAGCCTTGACACCGAAGAGGGCTGTACCGCCTCGAATCAAGCTCGATCCGGTGGTCATGCTGACGTTACCTGCTTCGATATTCTTGATGATTTCATCCTCCTTGCCTTCATATTGGAGTTTGAGGTTCTGGGAGTCAAAGGAGAATGTAGCATCGGTGTTATAGCTCATATTGAACTTCATCTTATCGCCGACAGAAGCATTGATAGATGCTTGAATCTTCTGATCGAAGTCAAAATAAGTCTTGCGACGATTACGCTTGGTGAGGGCAGGATTGTCGGTAAAGTTGCTCTTGACACCCATCGAGAGCTGGATCGATCCTTGTGTCTGGAGGCGCACACCGCCGGGACCGAACACCTTCTCAAGGGGACCGAGGGCAAAGTTCATATCGAAGATATTGAAGGGCTCTTTATCCTTCTTCTCGAGACTCTCACGATTACGCTCGTCGAAATAATTGAAGAGATCACGATGTACCACCATCTTATTATACTCCTCAACCGACATCATATATGGCGTAACGATATCTTGCTCACCCACCTTGGTGTGGAGCACGAACATACCGAGTTCAGGGTCGTAGATAGCTTCTGTCTTGATGTTGGAGGGGTCGCGAAGGTCGGCGGCATACTCCTTATTGCCCATATAGTCATCGGAGGATAGCGGGATGGTGGGTTGAACACGCGAATGCATTTCGACCGTATCGGCAGGAGTCTTCGAGGCTGAAACCGGCTGCGAAGGAGGTGGCGGTTTCAGTTCGCTCTTGCGATATTGCGGCCGAGCCCAGAGGGTGATCAGCAGCACCGAGAAGAATACCGTGATCAGTGTTATGTAATGGCTACGACTGAAATGCATCTTGATAAATTGCGTTCAACGATAAGGGTAAACGTTAGACTTATGCTTTAAAGTTATGCTTTAATTAAAGCATGGTAAGCGACTGTTTGATAGCTTGCTCGGTGGTGGTGTCGGGCTTGGCGGCAAAAATCTTTTGGAGTACCTTGCGACACTGGGGAGCAGCGAAACCGAGCATGACGAGAGCTGCCAGAGCATCATCATAACATTCGCTGGTATGTGTCTCTATAATTAACGACGAATCACCCGGCTTTATTTTATCCTTGAGGTCAACGATGATTCGCTGGGCTGTCTTGCCCCCGATACCTTTGACTCCCTTGAGGAGTTTATCTTCGCCATTGACGATGGCGGCTTCGAGCTGCTGACAGGTGAGGGCGGAGAGGATCAGACGGGCTGTGTTGGGACCAACTCCACTCACGCCGATGAGCAGGCGGAAGAGCTCGCGGCTGCGGCGTTCGAGAAATCCGAAGAGCACATGGGCATCTTCGCGTATCGACTCATGGATATATAGTTTGACACGCTCGGTCGAGATGCGGGGATAATCGAGCAGAGTGATATTGATCTCATAACCGAGACCATTGCAATCCACCACTGCGTATGTGGGGGTAACCTCGACGGGCTGTCCTTGGATATAATCTATCATAACAATGCTATTCTTAATGCGGAGAACTCTTATATCATGATAATATCGAAATATATCGAAAAAATCAACACATATTGAGAAGCCTCTCCAAAGAAATAAACGAGATATAGGGGATAAAATTATTTAAAAAGTCAATAAGAGTCCAAAAAAGGGGCAAAATTTAGTCGAAAAAGGGAGAACAAGCCAAGAAATAGACAAAATACACAAGTTTGTCAAACACAAGTTTGTGTATTTTGTAAACTTTAAGGGGGTGAGGGATGGGTATTTTGGTATAAAATGGTTAAATTTGCGACATGAATGAGAGTTATAATTCAAATTTGCTTGACACCGCAGTGGGTGAACTGGCAAAATTGCCCGGCATTGGGCATAAGACGGCTTTGAGGTTGGCTCTGCATCTGCTGCGTAAAGACCCGGATGTGGCTTACGCTCTTGGCAATGCCATCATCGATATGCGCAAGAATGTGACATACTGTCCGATGTGCCATAATATCAGCGAAGATGGCTTATGCGGTATCTGCAGCGATCAGCGTCGCGACCATAGTGTGGTGTGTGTGGTGGAAAATATCAAAGATGTGATCACCATAGAGCGTACTCACGAACATCATGGGCTATACCATGTATTGGGTGGGCTTATCTCCCCATTGGATGGCATATCCCCCTCAGAGCTCGAGATCGATAGCCTCGTGGAGCGTGTCAGTCGTGAAGATATCAGCGAAGTGATCCTCGCCCTCAGTCCGACGATGGAGGGTGATACCACCAATTTCTATATATATCGTAAATTGGCTGACCTGCCGGTGAAAGTTACCATGCTGGCACGCGGTCTCAGCATCGGCAATGAACTGGAATATACCGATGAACTGACTCTGGGGCGATCGATACAAAACCGTACCCTCTTCAGCACTGACAATGACTGATCAAGCTACAGTCATTTTCCACTTTTTATAGTCATAACCCTTTTTGAAATATCTAACTGAACAGGATCGAGAATATGCAGACGAAATACTTCTTGCAAGATGATAAAGTCAGGCTTCGAGCAGTAGAGCCTACCGATGCCGATGTGATGTGGGAGATCGAACGAGACCCCACACAATGGATCGACAATGGTATGTCGGCACCATATTCGCGTCATAACCTTGAAGAATATGCCAAGACTTACGATGCCGATCCGATCAGAGCCGGACAGATACGTCTTGTTGTAGATCTGCCGACATCGACTGAACATGAGGTCGTGGGGCTTGTAGACCTTTACGAGATCTCCCCGACCGGACGCAATGCCTTCGTCGGCATCTATATTCGTCGTGAATTTAGAGGAAACGGTTTGGCGAAAAGAGCCTTAAAACTCCTCGAAGAATATGCCTACATCCTGTTAGGACTACGAATATTAGGGGCGAAGATAGCGAGCACCAACACGCCGAGCATCCTGCTTTTCGAGCAGTGCGGTTACACACACTCCGGCACACTGACTGATTGGTTGCGCCCCGGCATCTCCATGGAAATCTACACCAAAGAAGATAAATAAAAAAAAGAGTGGCTTTTTACCACTCTTTTTTTAATCTAAAGGAAATTTGTGTTGCCTTGGAAAGACTCGAACTCTCACAAACGGAACCAGAATCCGGTGTGCTACCATTACACCACAAGGCAATGTTTTGAGTCATCAGCAATCTCTTTCGCTTTTGACGTTGCAAAATTAATGCTATTTTTTTTAACCACCAAATTTTTTCGCAAAAAAATTGCAATCAAATGAAAAAAATTAAACAATCGGTGAATAGCGAGTAGACTCGGTCGGTGAAATCGGTGGTCGAAAGATCGTAAGGAATCCAGTTGATGTGGAAGCCTCGCTTCTCCATGCCGCGAAACCAGGTCATCTGCCGTTTTGCGAATTGATGGATTGCGATCTCCAAATCATGAATCATCGTGGGGTAATCGATTTCGCCGATAAGATGTAGCGTTAAAAATTTATACTCGAGTCCATAATAGATCAGATCCTCCGGGGCAATGCCGGAATCAAGGAGGCGTTTCACCTCCTCGAGCATACCCTCCTGCACTCTGGCCTCGAGACGCTGTGAGATGCGACGGCGACGATCTTCGCGAGAGATATCCACACCTATGATCAGTGCATCGAGTGGCTCCACCAGTTTCTGGTCGGCAAGTGCCGCCTCGTCGGGATGCTCGCGATAATACTCCTGAATCTCGATGGCGCGGATGGCTCGCTTCTGAGTATCTACGTCGGTGATATTATGTAGCCTCTTATACCCTTCAAGAATATGCGTTAATTCATCGAGCGACTTATCAGCCAAGGATAGGCGCAACTGACTGTTTTCCGGTACATCCGGGAGACGAACACCCCCGAGTGCATTCTCGACATACATGCCGCTACCGCCGCAGATCACAGGGAGCACTCCCCTGCCGGTGATATCGTCGTATGCCACATGGAAATCATGAAGGTAGCGATAGAGATTATATTTCTCTCCCGCCTCGGCAATGTCGATAAGGTGATAAGGCACCTCGCCATACTCCACCAGATCTTTGCCCGTGCCGATCGACATGCCGCGATACACCTGTCGCGAATCGGCAGAGATAATCTCGCCCGAGAAGCGACGCGCTATATCGACAGCCCTTCTTGTCTTGCCGGAGGCTGTCGGTCCGACCACTGCTATTGATCCGTATGCCATAATTTTCTAACTATGTTGGGTAGGGATAAATGTGTTGAACCAAGAATTTTATCGGAGCATCAAGATCTTGCGCATCATCATATTGAAGCGGAAGAAGAATGAATCGGAATTATAAAGGGCTATCTTCAGCCACTTATCATCCTGGAAATCATAGTTGCCATCACGCACATCATCCATCGAGATGGTGGGATGATAGGACTTGATTTGGATTTTGCGATTGCCCTTCTCGTCAAATAGTTTCTGGGTCATAATGATCGTAGCCATGCGCGAAAGGTCGGTGAGCATGGTATGTGAGATCTGCAAGGGATCTTCCTTGAAGATACGTGAGATCTCTTCAAGTTCTACCCATTCGCCGCAATCCGCTACATCGGATGCTGCCACCAGTTCGTCGTCGACGAAATAGAAGTAGCGATAGAGGTGATGCTTGGCGATATCCATCGACTTGCGAGCGAAGAAGAATTTCAACTTGCCACCATATATCCCCGATTGCTGTTCGATGATATATTTGACTTGATTGACTCCCGTAGCGTTATACTTCAGCTGGAAGGGGGTGTCGAGTTCCTCGCAATCGTCATCATCGTTGGGGGCTCTCCATGTGAGGAACACCCTATTGCCGCAGACCACATAAAACCGCAAATAAGTCTTGGTAGACATGCCGTCGATCTCCTCTTCGGTGATGATCTCATCATGATCTTTCAGGTCGAGATAGATATTGAAATATCGTATGGCGAAGTAGATGATATCAACCGAGAAGAGGATGACATTGATCCAGAAGAAGACATACCAGTCGCGATTGGAGAGTTCATTGCGGCGGTAATACCCCATAAAGAAATGTGCCCATACAGCCAAGGTAAGTATTGCGAAGAGAAGGATCAGATTATTGAGATGATGACGCGTCTCATAACTGAATATCTCGCCCAACTTACCCCGTTCGATCGACAGTCCGGTGGATATCTTGCAGTCGATGCAGATGGCGAGATGATCGAGTCTTGCCTTGAATATCAATAAGATGACAAGGCATACCGGGTCGAGAAGAAGCGCCGGCACGTATGGGTCATTGAAGAAGGAGAGTTCACGAGGAATCCTCAATATGTCCCAGATATCGAGCATATTGAGGATTATGGTGATGAACGAGAAATATACCAGGCAATAGAACATGGCGTAAGGCACGATCATGCAGGTCCTCAGATGATTGATCTTATTGTTATAGACCATTATATAGAGGAGTGCTGCAGTGATAAGACCGATGATGGGAGTGTAATAATGAGGTAGCAGTCGGGATAGGATCATAATGCCCACCAGCACGAGGATGCTGATCAGCAGATTCATCCAGAATGACTTAAACTGCGAATTATTTACTTTCTCCAGGTCTTTCATTGCCTTTACTTAGAGCGCCTTATCTTACGTATTACTTTACGCCGAGTTGGGTATTGAGGAAATCGACAGCCTTGCGATAGAGTTGAACACGAGCGTTGGTCATGCGCAGGCTATGTTCGAACCCGGCATACGACATCATATCGAAGATCTTGCCCTCGGCATTGAGCTTGGAAGTGTAAGCTAATGTGTTGTAGTAATGCACATTATCGTCATTGGTGCCCGACATGATAAGGAGACGGGCATTCATTCCTGCCGTCTTATTGAGGGCTGAAGCGCGGTCATAGCCCGATTCATTCTGCTGAGGAGTGAGTATATATCTCTCGGTATAGATGGAGTCATAATATCTCCAGTCGGTGACGGGAGCCATAGCGATGCCTGCCTTGAATGGGCATTTGGGGTTGGAGAGCTCCATGAGGGTCATATATCCTCCATAGCTCCAGCCGAAGCATGCGGTGCGGTTGGCATCGATATAGGGGAGTGATGCGAAATAGGATGCGGCAGCAAGCTGGTCGGCGACTTCATACTCGCCGAGGTGGCGATAGACGGAGTTAGCCCAACGGCGATCGCGATTGCCGGTGCCACGACCATCGACTGCCACGACCACATAGCCCTGATCAGCGAAATAATAGGTGCCGTCGATCTTCCACTTATTGAGCACGAGCTGGGAGTCGGGACCATTATATTGATACATCACCAGCGGATAAGTACGCGACTCGCTGAAACCTACAGGCTTGATGATGTAGGCATCCATCTCCTCCCCTTCGGCATTCTTGACCTTGAGGAACTCCATACGGGGAGCGGCGGCATACTTGGCGGCGTATTGCTCATTCAACTCAAGATTCTTCACCAACTTGCCCTTGTTGTTGCAGATGCTGTATTGGGGAGGCACGGTAGCTGAGCTGTATGTGCGGAGATAATAATCGTAATTTGCGCTGAAGGCGGCGGACTCGTTACCCTCTATACCATTGAGCATGGTCACTGCCCCCTTGGCATCGACCGATGACACGTTGCGGTTGATAGCACCCTGTTGTGTGGTCTGAATATAATGCACGCCACGCTTTGCGTCGTAACCATAATAGTCTGTCACGTTCCAATCACCCTTGGTGAGTTGGCGCTTAAGGTTGCCGTTGTAGTCATACTCGTAGAGGTGGCGATAGCCGCTGCGTTCGCTGCCGATGACGAAGAAATTGTCGTAATATCTCACCATCTGATAGGCGGTAGGACTCAGCCAGGCATCGCTCTTCTCATTCAGAATCTGGTTAGCAACGGTCGACTTGGGGTTGACGCGATAGAGTCGCAATGAATTTTGGTCGCGATTCAGGAGCATCACCATCAAATTGACGCCGGCGCCATCGAATGCCATGGCCGGAACATACTCACCCTCGGTGGGGAGATCCATCTTCTTGGTGGTGCGATTGTTGAGATCGTATGCCAACACTTCGACCGATGAGTTGGGATAGCCGGCGAGGGGATATTTGTAGGAATAACTGTCGGGATAATCCTTACCCTTGGGAGCCTCGGTGGTATAGTAACTGTAATTGTCGAATGAATACATCGGCACTTGGCTCTCATCGAAGCGTATGAATGCCAAGGTATTGTCATCGGCACTCCAGCAGATGGTATTGTCGACGCCAAACTCCTCCTCATACGCCCAGTCGGGAGCTCCATAGATCACCTGATTGATCTTGCCATCTTTGGTGATGGCGTTGTCAGTGCCATAATCGAGGTTGGAGATGAAGATATTATTGTCGCGAACGTATGCCACCATTCTGCCATCGTGGGAGATAGTGGCACAGCGCTGTGCGCCACCCTCCGACACTCGGGCGAGAGTCGAGCGGAGGATATCGTAGACATAATAATCGGCGGTAAACGAATTGCGATAGATCTTCTGAGTATTGTTCCAAAGTAGAATCTTCTTCTCATTGTTACTTATCTCATAGCCATCGAAACTATCGATCTTGACGTCACCTTTGACACCCGATATAGAGAAAAGTGTCGAGATCTTCTCACCTGTCTTATAACTATAGACTTCGATCTGCTTGCCATCGTCGGAGATGGCGGAGAAAGAGAGGCCGTCGGCGAGAGGGTGCATTACCTTGACACCGGCGGGAGTGGTGGCAGGTATCGAACAATAATCCTCCACAGAGAGAGGGGAAGCCATAGAAACGTTGGCGGCAACAATCACGCCTGCCATGGCAAAAAATGGAGCTAACTTCATAAGGATAAGAATTAGAGCCGAGCGACACAGATCCGGGTGGGGGATCGATGTCGCTCGGCGATATGTTTGGTATTAGTATGAGCGAGCGAAGAGTACTCGGCGAGCGGAGGGTTTGCCGGTAACCATGCATACGCCGGGGGTAGTATCCCCCTCAAAGGGTATGCAGCGGATGGTAGCCTTGGTTTCCTCTTTGATGCGTGCCTCAGTCTCGGGAGTGCCATCCCAGTGAGCGAGGATGAAGACACCCTGTTCGATCTTCTCTTTGAACTCTTCGTAAGAGTCTACGGTGATGGTGCGACGCTCACGATTGTCGAAAGCACGCTGATAGAGTGCATTCTGGATGTCGTCGAGTTCCTTCTCGATCAGGTCGACGATGCCATCGAGGGGTACAATCTGCTTCTCGAGAGTGTCGCGGCGAGTGAGTTCGACGGTGCCATTTTCAAGGTCTCGCTGACCGATGGCGAGTCGCACGGGAACTCCCTTCACCTCATAGTCGGCGAACTTAAAGCCGGGGCGGCGATTGTCAGCATCATCATATTTCACGCTGATGCCACGCTTGCGGAGCTGGCCTACAAGGGGAAGTACCTTCTCGGAGATAGCCTTGAGGCCTTCATCATTCTTGTAAATAGGTACGATCACCACCTGGATAGGTGCCAACTTGGGAGGAAGCACCAGACCATTGTCATCGCTGTGTGTCATGATCAGCGCACCCATAAGACGAGTAGAAACACCCCAAGAGGTGGCCCATACATATTCGGGTTTGTTCTCTTTGTTCATAAAGGTGACATCGAATGCCTTGGCGAAGTTCTGACCCAAGAAGTGGGAAGTGCCGCTCTGAAGCGCTTTGCCATCTTGCATCATAGCCTCGATGGTGTAGGTCTCAAGTGCACCGGCGAATCGTTCGGTGGCACTCTTGACACCGCAGATCACAGGCACAGCCATGAAATTCTGGGCGAAGTCGCGATATACATGGAGCATGCGTACAGCTTCCTCCTCAGCCTCTTCGCGTGTGGCGTGTGCAGTGTGTCCCTCCTGCCAGAGGAACTCGGCGGTGCGGAGGAACATGCGGGTACGCATCTCCCAACGGAACACGTTAGCCCACTGGTTGATCAGGATAGGAAGATCACGATAAGATGTAATCCAATTCTTATATGTATTCCAGATGATTGTCTCGGAAGTGGGGCGGATGATAAGTTCCTCCTCAAGGCGAGCAGCAGGGTCTACCACTACTCCGCTACCATCAGGATTGGTCTTCAGACGATAGTGAGTCACTACGGCACACTCCTTGGCAAAGCCCTCTACATGGTCGGCTTCGCGGCTGAGGAACGACTTCGGTATCAACAGGGGAAAATAGGCATTTTGATGACCTGTCTCTTTGAACATCAGGTCAAGTTGATGTTGCATCTTTTCCCAGATGGCATAGCCGTAGGGCTTGATCACCATGCAACCTCTTACGGCAGACTGCTCGGCGAGGTCAGCTTTGATCACCAACTCGTTATACCACTGAGAGTAATTGTCAGAACGTTTTGTGAAATTCTTAAGTTCGATTGCCATTATACTAAATTCTTAGAAGTTTTATCTGCATTATTATCGGCTGTCACCCATATTCGAAGATAAGAGTGAAGCGCCAAAATGCAAAGATAATAAAAAATTGCGAAAAGATCTATCTGAGTCTATCGGAATCACGAAGCTTTTTCATATCCGAGCCGATCAGGCGATGTGCCCACAAGTCGGCGATCAGTGCCAACAGGGGTGTAAAGCAAAGCCAACCGAGGCGTACGGAAGCCTCCGGAAGATGGAAAAATGCATAGAACACTTCGATGGCGATCACCGAGAGGAGGATCACCGACTCTACGATGCAGAGCGTGCGCTGGAGCTTGAGGGTCCTATACTTGAAGATATTGATTAGTGGGAGGATTGCACTCAAAAGTGAGAGTACGAAGAATGCCCATGTGGAGCATGAAGTGCCTGCGGAGGTGTGCAGACCGAGTGTGTCGAATGTATAGTTCACGCCTCCATTCTCGATTGTGCCGATTGTGAGGAATGAAAATAACGACATCATCACGGCTACCACAAGGAGCAGGACTGATTGCCAACGTTGAATCACCATAATAAATTTTTAGAATAAAAGAGTTTTGAATTATAGTGCAAAATTAACGAAAATCGTTGATCTAAGTGATAAGAATTGAGAAATATTTTGATTAGACGGGCATTTTTTGTAAATTAGCAGTTGATTTTCATAAACAACCGGAAAAAACGAAATAAAACCTGATGGATAAAAGACAGAACACGATCGAACAATTTGAAGAGATCAAGAAGATATGTCGCACGATTTTCGAGAAGAAGATGCTCGATTATGGCACTTCGTGGCGAGTGATGCGCCCGATGAGTCTTACCGACCAGATTTATATCAAGGCTAAACGTATCCGCACCCTCGAGGTGAATGGCATCGACTTTGCAGCAGTGAATGAAGGAATTGAGCCGGAATTTATCGGCATAGTCAATTATTGCGCCATGGCTTTGATACAAATGGAGTTGGGACCGGGCGAGCCTTTGCCACCGGCGCAGGCACTCGAACTCTATGAGAAGGCTGTGAATAGCGCTACGTCGCTGATGGTCAATAAGAACCATGACTATGACGAGGCTTGGCGCGAGATGCGCGTCAGCAGTTTCACCGATATCATCCTTCAGAAACTGATGCGCACCAAAGAGATCGAATCGAATCATGGCAAGACCATCATCTCCGAGGGTATCGATGCCAATTACAGGGATATCATCAATTATGCAGTGTTCGCTCTTATCAAGATTAGGTATAAATAAGGAGATAAAATTGCCACCGACTGTAATCTCGGTGACAACATGGGTGGCGCGGCTATTGATCGGCGTCACTTTTGTCGTGTCGGGTTTCGTCAAGGCGATCGACCCTTGGGGTTCGCTCTATAAGTTTGGCGAGTATTTCCAGGCGATGGGGCTGCCAAGCATTGATAATCTCACCTTGGCTGCTGTGGTCTTGCTTTGTGTGTATGAGTTTACAGTCGGCATCTCTTTCATCTTCGGGTGCTACCGAAGGTCGACACCGATCATGGCATTGCTCTTTATGTTGGTGATGCTCCCACTGACCCTTTGGATCGCTATCGCCGACCCGGTGAAGGATTGTGGTTGCTTCGGCGATTTCATCATCTTGTCGAATTGGGCTACTTTCTATAAGAACGTCGGTTTGACGCTACTTATAGTGTGGTTGCTGAAATATAACTCGAAGTGCATTACGATTATTTCGCCGGCTTTCCAGTGGATGGAGTCGGTATTTTCGATTGCCCTGATAGCTATTGTATCGTTTGTCGGCTATATGGTGCAACCACTACTCGACTTCCGTCCCTATAAGATTGGTACGGAGTTGATCAGCTATGATGGAGCTGCAAGTGAAGGAAGCGATGAACCCACCTTCCGTTTCATCTATGCCAAGGATGGCGAGAAGAAGACATTCGGCGAGGATGATGAATTGCCCGACGAGGAGTCCGGTTGGGTGTTTGTAAGGCGCGAGGAGGTGGCAACAGAGGCTGCCGATGCTAAAGACGCGCAGAATGAAGATGCTGCAACTGATCCGGATGAGCGCACCTTCCGTATATGGAGTGAGGATGGTGAGAGCGATGTGTCGGAAGAATTGGTAACCGGCGACAACCGAGTGATCATGCTCTTGATGCCCAATCTGACTAAAGTCTCACCGGCTACTACCTGGAAGATCAATCAGCTCTATGATTGGAGCGTAGATATGCAGATGGATATGATAGCTGTGGTGGCAGGCGACAGTCAGAGTATAGAGATCTGGAAAGACTTGTCGATGCCGGAATATGGCATATATACAGGCGATGACACTGCCATCAAGGAGGTGGCACGAGGGAATCCTGCCGTGGTATATATAGAAGAAGGTGTTGTGAGATGGAAGCGTACCCTCTCTTCGCTTGATGTAGACACTCTGACGAAGACTCGCCGGCGAGAGGCGATGATGACGGCCGCTGTAGATTCCGACCGTATGCTTTGGCAATATCTCTTGATATATGCAGCGGGATTAGCCTTCTTGGTGTTGATCAGCATGGTGCCGCGCATCGGCGACAAGATTATAGCAATAACACGCCGCTGCCGATCTTAGAGCGCGTTCCTTAAATTTTTGGGGTCGTAGAGGTCGTAGCCTTGAGTCGAT
>JBJEDL010000077.1:0-18809 GCA_051872035.1 Lepagella sp. | reverse complement strand
TGCTCAAAAATATCCGCCCCTACGACCCCAAAAATTTTAAGGAACGCGCTCTAATAAAAGAGAAATAAAAACGTGAAATAAATAAAACAACATATATGGAAAGAGATGTGATCATAGCGTGTGACTTTGCGACACCCGAAGCGACATACGCATTTTTGGACAAATTCCAGGAAGAGAAGCCCTTCATCAAGATTGGTATGGAATTATATTATGCCGGCGGGCCGGAGATCGTGAGAGAACTTCGTCGTCGCGGGCATAAGATTTTCTTGGATCTGAAACTCCACGACATCCCCAACACTGTTCGCAAAGCGATGCGTGTCTTGTCTCGACTTGATGTGGATATGGTGAATGTCCATGCCGCCGGGACAATCGAGATGATGCGAGCCGCCGAAGAGGGGCTCCGCGAAGGGAGAGAAGATGGCAGTCGCCCGCTGATTATCGCCGTGACACAGCTCACCAGCACCTCAGAGCAGGCACTCCACGAGCAGCTGCTGATACCCTCGTCGATCAATGAAACGATCGCCCAATATGCTCGCAATGCCAAGGCTGCGGGACTCGACGGAGTGGTATGTTCGCCATTGGAATCGGCACTTGTGAAGGAGGCATGTGGCGAAGGGTTCATGACGGTGACCCCGGGCATCCGCTATCCCGATGCCGCCAAAGATGATCAGAGCCGCATCACCTCACCGGCTCGAGCTCGCGAGATCGGTTCGGACTTCATCGTGGTGGGACGTCCGATCACAGCAGCCGACGACCCGGTAGCAGCCTATCGCAGATGTTGCGCCGACTTCCTTGGGAAATAATATATACGAAATAACATAACCGGAAAAACTTAATTTTATGGAAAGAGAAATAGCAAAAGCCCTGTTGTCGATACGCGCCGTGTTCCTACGTCCAGATGAGCCCTTCACCTGGGCGAGCGGCATCAAGAGTCCTATCTATTGCGACAATCGACTTATCCTGACGGCGCCGAAGGTACGCGAACTTGTAGAGACCACAATCGCCCAGAAAGTAAGATCGCTCTATCCGGAGGCAGAAGTGCTGATGGGCACGAGCACCGCGGGCATCGCACATGCCGCCATCGCCGCCCACATGCTTGGCATGCCGATGGGCTATGTAAGAGGTAGCGCCAAAGATCATGGTCGCAACAATCGCATCGAAGGGCGCTTGGAGCCGGGACAAAAAGTGGTGGTGATCGAAGACTTGATCTCGACCGGAGGGAGCTGCATCGACGTGGTGGAAGCACTCCGCGAGGCCGGAGCCGACGTGCTGGGCGTAGTCTCTATCTTCACCTACGGCATGCAGAAGGGCCTCGACCGCCTCAAAGCGGCTAATGTGGAGAATCACTCCCTGTCGAACTTCAACACTCTGGTGGAAGTGGCTGTCAAAGAGAACTATATCGCCGCCGAGGATGCCGACCGTCTCCGTCGCTTTATGGCGAATCCCTCCGACGAATCCTGGATGAATAAATAAGGAGAGAGGAGAGAGACATCAATAATAATCAAACAACTCATAAAACCCAATCGATATGCATCATCTAATCGAACCGACCGATCTGCGGCCTGAAGAACTTAAAGAGATCATCGATCTTGCCTTAGACATCATCGATAATCGGGAGAAATATTCGGAAGTGTGCAAGGGTAAGAAACTTGCGACCCTCTTCTACGAGCCATCGACACGTACCCGACTGAGTTTCACGTCGGCGATGATGGAACTTGGAGGCAATGTGATAGGCTTTTCCGACGCGATGAGTTCGTCGGTGAGCAAGGGAGAGACCGTGGCAGACACGACCCGAGTGATCAACTGCTTTGCCGACATCATAGCGATGCGCCACTCCTCGGAGGGGGCACCCTTGGTATCGGCGATGCACTCACGTACGCCGGTGATCAATGCAGGCGACGGTTCGCATGCCCACCCGACACAGACACTGACCGACCTGCTTACCATCAAGCGAGAGATCGGAAGGATGGATCATATCACCATAGGTTTCTGCGGCGACTTGAAATTCGGTCGTACGGTCCACTCGCTGATCAAGGCCTTGTCGAAATTTGAGGGGATCAAGGTGGTGCTGATCGCACCGGAAGAATTGCGACTCCCCGGCTATATGAAGCATGAGGTATGCGACAAATTGGGTGTGCCCTATCGCGAGGTCGAATCGCTCGAAGAGGTGATCGGCGAGCTTGACGTGCTCTATATGACGAGAGTGCAGAAAGAGAGATTCCTCGACGACGAAGAATATGAGCGAGTGAAAGACTGCTTCGTGCTGACAGCCGATAAGCTGAAAGATGCCAAAGAGAGTATGCGCATCCTTCATCCGCTGCCGAGAGTCAACGAGATATCGGTCGATGTGGACAGCGACCCACGAGCCGCCTACTTCCGACAGGTGGAGAATGGCAAATTCGTGAGGATGGCATTGATGTTGAAGCTCTTGGAGTGGAAAGATCAGCCGGAGCATCACCGAGAGCTGCTCGGCGCAGATGTGACAGAGAGCGAGCATAAATGCTCGAATCCACGCTGCATCAGCAATCTGGAGCCGGCAGCGGTGAAGAGACTGTTCCGTCCCTCAGCCGATGGCAATGGCATAAGATGTGTATATTGCGAATCTCGCCCTGAGAAATAGCGAAAAAGTGCAGTAAAACGGCATAAAACCAGTCGCAAGATAAAAAGAATGCATCGGAAATTGGAAATAAAGAAAAAAATATGTAATTTTGCGCATGGAAATGGGTGTAATGACATATCATCAAAATTCCGACAGCATAAATAACGACCATATACATGGGCGCCCACCTCATCGGGGGTATGGGCGCCTGTGATTTTATATATCACAGAGAATAAGGACAACGAAACAAAAGGACCGCAATAATGAATCCAAAGATCGGAGTAGTAATGGGATCGACGAGCGATCTCGAGGTAATGACCGGAGCATTAGAGATGTTAGAACGCTTTGGCATCGAATATGAGAAAAGAGTGTTGAGTGCACACCGCACGCCGGGGGCTCTTGGCGAATGGGTAAAAGTGGCAGTGGAAAGAGGCGTAGTAGCCTTCATAGCCGCCGCCGGAGGAGCAGCCCACTTGGCGGGAGTTGTAGCCTCACACACCACCCTGCCTGTAATCGGAGTGCCTATCATGTCGAAAGCACTTCGCGGCATGGACTCCTTATTGTCGACAGCCCAAATGCCTTCGGGGATTCCGGTGGCAACGATGGCAATCGACGGTTCGAAGAATGCCGCCATCTTCTGCGCCGAGATGCTGAGCATCGCCGACGAAGAGCTCCGTGGCAAGCTTCGCGAATTTCGTGCAGAGCAAGAGCGCAAGATTCTCGCCACAGAGATCTAAGCGACTCTACCCAAGACTTATACGCGCAGCCGAGGCAAGATGCCGAAGCCGGGCGAAGATCAATAATAAAGAAATCACCCTAACCCACAAAACTGAAATACAGAATCAGATATGACCACCCATCGTATATTTGTTGAAAAGCGGCCTGAATTTCGAGTAGAGGCTGAGAGCTTGCGACGCGAGCTCAGTTCGACATTGGGGATAAAGATCGACGAATTACGTTTAGTATGCGTATACGACCTGTTCGGATTTTCTGAACAACTTCTTGAAGACACACGCTATGGAGTGTTTGGCGAGAAGGCTACGGATGAGGTAGTGGACAGTATGGACCTTAGCGGACGTCCCCATTTGGCCGTAGAGGCCTTGCCGGGACAATTCGATCAGCGTGCATCGGCAGCACGAGAGTGCGTAAGGCTTGTGGATCCGACCGCCGATGTAGAGATCTTGTCAGCCCGTCTCTATATCTTCGACTCCGGAGTTAGCGAGCAGGATATGGAACGCATCGCACACTACCTGATCAACGCCGTGGAATCACGTCGTAAGAATCTTGACATATTGGCACTTCCGGAGCGAGCTCATGCCCGTCCGGTAGAGGTGCTCGAAGGGTTCCGGAGCATCACAGCCGAGGCAGCCGGAGCATATTGCCGCGAGAAGGGTCTCGCTATGAACAGCGACGACCTGATGGAAGTGGTGAAATATTTCACAGCCGAGGGACGCGATCCGAATGAAACGGAGCTTCGCATCCTCGACACATATTGGAGCGACCACTGCCGCCACACCACCTTTACTTCACAGCTCACCGACATCCGGGTGGAAGACTCCTTCATCGCAGAAGATATCAAAGAGAGTTTGAAACTATGGCATGACATGCGAGCCGAACTGGGCAGAGAGCATAAGCCACTCTGTCTGATGGATCTTGCCACAATCGGGGCGAGATGGCTTCGCGAGCATGGGATGCTCGACGACTTGGAGCAGAGCGAAGAGAACAATGCATGCAGCATCTATGTGGATGTAGACGTGGATGGAGAGACAGAGAAATGGCTCTTCCAGTTCAAGAACGAGACCCACAATCACCCGACGGAGATCGAGCCTTTCGGCGGAGCATCGACCTGTCTTGGCGGCGCGATCCGCGACCCGCTGAGTGGACGCAGCTACGTGTATCAGGCGATGCGCATCACCGGAGCGGGCGACATCTATATGCCGATCGACAAGACGTTGCCGGGCAAGCTTCCCCAGCGTGTCATCTCAAAGGTGGCAGCCGCGGGCTATTCCTCCTACGGCAATCAGATCGGACTTGCCACAACCCATGTACGCGAGATTTATCATCCGGGCTATGTGGCCAAGCGTCTCGAGGTGGGCGCAGTGGCAGGAGCCGTGAGGGCATGTGATGTGCGTCGCGAGCGTCCGGCAGCCGGAGATGTAGTGCTGATGTTCGGAGGCCGCACAGGCCGCGACGGCATCGGCGGAGCCACCGGCTCATCGAAAGAGCACAACGAATCGTCGCTCGAGATGTGTGGCAGCGAAGTGCAGAAGGGTAATGCTCCCGAAGAGCGCAAATTGTCGCGACTCTTCCGCCGCCCGGAGGTGACCCGACTTGTGAAGAAATCTAATGACTTTGGCGCCGGAGGTGTAAGCGTCGCCATCGGCGAGCTGACCGATGGTCTGGACATCTACCTCGACCGCGTCACTACAAAATATGCCGGACTCAATGCCACAGAGCTTGCCATCTCCGAGAGCCAAGAGCGTATGTCGGTGGTGGTAGAGGCCAAAGATAAGGAAGAGTTCGTGAGATATTGTCACGAAGAGAATATAGAGGTGCGCCATGTGGCTGATGTCACCGACTCGGGACGTATGCGCATGATGCGCGACGGCAAGGTGGTGGCAGACCTGAAGCGCGAATTTATCGACTCGGCGGGAGCACCCCACTATGCCAAGGCAGTGATCAAGAGTGTGGAGCTCTGCTATCCCTTCGCTCGCGAAGTAGAGGGCAAAGACATGGATGAGAAGTTTGTCAACAATCTTCTTGATGCCAACGTCACCTCCCAGCGGGGACTTATCGAGATGTTCGACTCTACGATCGGCGCATCGACCGTGCTGATGCCCTTCGGCGGCAAGACCAACGGCACAGAGACTCAGGTGAGCGTGCAGAAGTTGCCTGTCGGTGCACACACCACCCACACAGCGAGCATGATGAGTTGGGGTTTCAATCCCTATATCATGAGCTGGAGTCCCTATCATGGGGCAGCCTACTCGGTGGTGGATGCAGTGGCAAAGGCCGTAGCAGCCGGCGCCGACTATCGACGGATGCGCTTCTCCTATCAGGAGTATTTCGAGCGTATGAGCAGCGAGCAGGCATGGGGCAAGCCCTTGGCAGCGCTCCTCGGCACGCTCCGCATGCAGAAAGAATTGGGACTTCCCTCGATCGGAGGTAAAGACTCGATGAGCGGCACCTTCGGCGATATCAGCGTTCCCCCGACACTGATCGCCATCGGCGCAGTAATCGTGGACGCACGCCATGTGATCAGCCCCGACTTCAAGAAGGCCAACCATGGTATATACTTAGTAAAACATCGTCCTCTTGCCAACAAGATGCCCGACACCGAGGGCCTGAAGAGGGCATACGATGCGTTGCATCAAGAGATAGCATCAGGCAATGTGGTGAGTGCCTACGCCATCGGCATGGGAGGTCTCGCCGAGGCCTTGGTAAAGATGTCGCTTGGCAACCGCGTGGGAGTCGACGTATCATACGATGAGAAGGCACTCTTCGACTGCGCCTACGGCTCTATAGTGATCGAAGCCAAAGAGCCGGTGAGCATCCCCGGTGTGAAATTTATCGGCTACACCATCGAAGAGAATGTGGTCAAAATCGATCATCACAGTTATGCCGGAGAGATGCTGGCAGAGAAGATAAGAGAGCGATTCAACACCATCTATCCCGACCGGGCAGAGAGTCATGGAGAGGCACCCGATGCCAACTGCACCCGCCGCGTGGAGGGATATAGATATAAGGGAGAAGCAGTGGAACATCCGAGAGTGTTCCTGCCTGTCTTCCCCGGCACCAACTGCGACTACGATATGCAAGCCGCCTTTATGGCAGAGGGTGCGGAGGTAAAGATCGGCGTATTCCGCAATCTGAGCGCCGAAGATATCAACGACTCATGCCGCGAGATGGCATCCGAGATCGATGCATGCCATATTCTGGCGATCAGCGGCGGTTTCTCGGCAGCCGACGAGCCTGACGGCTCGGGCAAATTCATCGCCACCGTGCTTCTGAACGAGCATGTGAAGAGCGCCGTAGAGCGCCTCTTGGAGCGTGGCGGACTGATCTTGGGAATCTGCAACGGCTTCCAGGCCTTGGTAAAATCGGGACTTCTCCCCTACGGCAAGATCGGCGACTTGACACCGGAGAGTCCTACCCTATTCCGCAACGACATCAACCGCCACATCTCTCAGATCGCACAGACGCGTGTCGGCACGGTGGCATCGCCCTGGCTCGGCAGCTTCGAGTGTGGCGATCTCCACTCAGTGGCAATGTCGCATGGCGAGGGTAAGTTCGTGGCAGACGAGGCTCTGCTAAAGCAGCTCTCCGACAATGGCCAGATAGCATTCCAATATGCCGACCCGGCGACCGGACATGCCACAATGCAATCACCCCACAATCCCAACGGATCATCCTGGGCAATCGAGGGTATCATCTCACCCGACGGACATATCCTGGGCAAGATGGGTCACTCCGAGCGCTATCGCGAAGGGCTGATGAAGAATGTGACAGGCAATAAGTCGCAGAATCTCTTCAAGAATGCGGTGGACTACTTCCGCAAAGTCAATGGATAAAAAGAGTCAACAAAAATAAACCAAAGGAAACAATCAATAACCCAATAATAGCAATGGAAAAGAAAGAGATGCTCTACGAGGGCAAAGCAAAACAAGTGTATGCAACCGACGATGAGAACCTTGTAATCATCCACTACAAGGATGCAGCTACCGCCTTCAACAATCTGAAGAAGGCAACGATCGACAACAAGGGAGTCTTGAACAACGAGATCACCACCATCATCTTCAAGAAGCTGAATGAGGCAGGTATCCCGACTCACTACATCGAGACACTTAACGATCGCGATCAGCTCTGCAAGAAGGTAAGCATCGTGCCCTTGGAAGTAATCGTACGCAACGTAATCGCCGGCTCGATGGCGAAACGACTCGGCATCGAAGAGGGAACACCCGCTCCCAACACTATCATGGAGATCTGCTACAAGGATGATGCACTTGGCGATCCGCTGATCAATGATCACCACGCTGTGGCACTCGGTGCCGCCACCTACGAAGAGTTGGCAGAGATCTACGACATGACAGCTCGTATCAACACATTGCTCAAAGAGCTCTTCTCTCAGATCGGCATCCGTCTGATCGACTTCAAGATCGAATTTGGCAAGACATCAGAAGGCAAGATCGTATTGGCAGACGAGATCAGCCCCGACACCTGCCGTCTGTGGGATGCCAAGACCAACGAAAAGCTCGACAAAGACCGTTTCCGTCGCGACCTTGGCAACGTGATCGGAGCCTACGAAGAGATCGACAGCCGTCTTAACTCACTCAAATAAAAAGAGCGAACGAGATGGCAAAAAGTTATGAAGCATCAGGAGTAAATCTTGAAGCAGGATATGAGGTGGTGAGCCGCATCAAGAAGCATGTGGCATCCACCACCCGCCCGGGATGCATGGGAGGAATCGGCGCCTTCGGAGGTATGTTCGACCTCGGCTCATTGGGCTATAAGCATCCTATCTTGGTGAGTGGCACAGATGGTGTCGGCACGAAGTTGAAGATAGCCTTCGCTATGGATCGTCACGACACGATCGGCATTGACGCTGTGGCAATGTGTGTCAACGACGTGTTGGCACAGGGCGCCGAGCCGCTGCTCTTCTTGGACTATGTGGCAGTGGGTCACAATCGTCCGGAGGTGGTAGAGGCGATCGTATCGGGTGTGGCAGAGGGATGTCGCCAGGCGGGATGTGCCTTGGTGGGCGGCGAGACTGCCGAGATGCCGGGCATGTATGCCCCCGAAGATTATGACATCGCCGGCTTCACCGTCGGAGCTGTGGAGAAGGATGAACTGATCGACGGCTCGAAGGTGGCAGAGGGTGATGTGCTGATCGGCCTCCCCTCGACCGGAGTACACTCCAACGGCTTCTCATTGGTGCGTAAGATCGTGGCAGATGCCAAGTTGGATCTTAACTCGCGCTATGAAGAGACCGGCGAGCAGACCCTCGGCGAGATGCTCCTGACCCCGACAGCGATCTATGTAAAGCCTGTACTGAAGCTGATCAAAGAGGTGGAGGTGCATGGCGTAGCCCATATCACCGGTGGCGGCTTCGACGAGAATATCCCCCGCATATTAGGAGATGGACTCGGCGTTGAGATCAAGGATGGCAGCTGGGATATCCTCCCGGTGTTCGACCTGCTCCGCAAGTATGGCAATCTACCCCGTCGCGAGATGTTCAACATCTTCAATATGGGTATCGGCATGGTGATCGCTATTCGTGCCCAAGAGGCTGAAAAAGCGATTGAGACACTCCGCAACTCGGGCATCGATGCTCGAGAGATCGGCAAGGTAGTAAAAGGCTCGGGAGTGACATTGGTCTAAAGGATTCCCCCGGCTAAAAAAGAGAAAGAAAGCAACCCAAAATCGAACAATTAAAAGAAATAGATGAAAGCTTTAGTAAGCGTAAGTGATAAGAGAGGAGTTGTGGAATTTGCACACTCCCTGAAGCGACTTGGATGGGAGATCATCGCCACCGGCGGCACTCAGAAGATGCTCGAAGAGAGTGGCTTGACAGTGACCGGCATCAGCGAGATCACCGGATTTCCGGAGATATGCGGCGGCAGAGTGAAGACACTCCACCCCAAGGTGCATGGCGCACTGTTGGGACGTCGCGACAATGAGGGAGATATGGCACAACTCGCCGAGAATGGCATCGGTCTGATCGACTTGGTGTGTGTGAACCTCTACCCCTTCGAGGCTACAGTAGCGAAGCCGGATGTGACCCTGGCAGATGCCATCGAGAACATCGACATAGGCGGGCCCTCGATGCTTCGCTCGGCAGCGAAGAACTGCAAGAGTGTGACCGTGGTGTGCGATCCCGACGACTATTCGAAAGTACTCGAAGAGATCGAGGCTAATGGCAATACGACTCCCGAGACACGTCTTCAGCTCTCAGCCAAGGCATATACTCACACAGCGCTTTACGACAGCCATATCGCCACATATATGCGTCGTCAGGCAGGTCTGCCCGAGAAGCTGTTCTTGGCATTTGACGAAGTGCAGAGCCTCCGTTATGGAGAGAATCCACATCAGCAGGCTAAGTTCTATCGCACAGCCCGAGAGTATTCATATAGCGTGGCGACAGCCCGTCAGATTCAGGGTAAAGAACTCTCTTACAACAACATACAGGATGCCAATGCAGCACTTGAGATCGTGAGCGAATTTAGCGAGCCCTTCTGCGTGGGCTTGAAGCACATGAATCCCTGTGGAGCGGCAGTAGGCAAGGATGTGATGGAGGCATGGACACGCGCCTACGAAGCAGACAAGGTGAGCATCTATGGCGGCATCGTGGCATTCAACCGTGAGGTCACCGAAGAGGTGGCACTCGAGATGAAGCCTATCTTCTTGGAGATCGTGATGGCACCGGCGTTCAGCGCCGGCGCATTGGAGGTCTTCTCGAAGAAGAAGAACCTTCGCGTATTGGAGGTGAAAATGGAAGATGGCCATGAGAGTCGTCCGGCATACGTCGGAGTGACCGGCGGCATGCTGGTGCAGGATGCCGACACACAGTGTCTCGACATCGCCGACTCGATGACCGTGACTGAGCGTCACCCCTCGGCACAAGAATTGGCAGACATGGACTTCGGCTGGAAGATCGTGAAGCATGTTAAGTCGAACGCCATCGTAGTGGTGAAAGATGGGGCCACACTGGGTGTCGGAGCAGGCCAGATGAACCGTGTCGGCTCGGCAGGGATCGCCTTGGAAGAGGCTAAAGCAGCCGGAGCCACCGAAGGCTTGGTATTGGCATCCGACGGATTCCTTCCCTTCGACGACACCGTGGAGCAGGCATCACACTATGGAGTCAGCGCCATCGTTCAGCCTGGTGGAAGCATCCGCGATGAAGACTCCATCAAGAAAGCCAACGAGAAAGGAATCGCCATGCTCTTCACCGGCATGCGTCACTTCAAACATTAATATATAGATAAAGGTAATGAAGGATAAGAAGGTACTTGTGGTGGGCAGTGGCGGCAGATGCCACGCCATAGTCGATGCGATGGCGCGATCGGAGCGCGTAGGGAAGATCTATTGTGCACCGGGCAATGCAGGCATCGCCTCGCAGGCAGAGTGTGTTTCGATCTCGGTAGAAGATGTCGATGGGCTCAAGCGATTTGCCATAGAGGAGGGAATCGACCTCACGGTGGTCGGGCCTGAAGCCTCATTGGCAGTGGGAATCGTCGATGAGTTCCGCGCATCGGGACTTCAGATTTTCGGGCCGACGAAATCGGCGGCACGCATCGAGACGAGCAAGGAATATGCCAAAGACTTGATGGCACGCCACGGGGTGCCTACAGCCTCCTACCGAACCTTTTCCGACTACGATGAGGCATTGGCCTACGTCAAGGCGGGACCGATACCTGTCGTGATCAAATATGACGGGTTGGCTGCCGGCAAGGGAGTCGTAGTGGCGATGAGCCTTGAAGAGGCAGATGCGGCACTTCGCGACATGCTTTTGGATGAGAGTTTCGGCAAGGGGCGTGTGGTGGTCGAGGAGTTCCTCGACGGGCCTGAGTTCTCCTTCATGTGTATCGTCAATGGCAATAAGCTCTATCCCCTGGACATAGCACGCGACCATAAGCGTGCCTACGATGGGGACAAGGGGCCCAACACGGGTGGAATGGGAGCCTACTCTCCCGTGCCATTCGTCACTTCGGAGATTCGCGAGAAGGCGCTGCGCACGATCATGCAGCCGGTGGCAGATGCCATGGTGGCAGAGGGTGTTCCCTTCACCGGCGTGCTCTATGGAGGCTTGATCCTTCATGGCGACACTCCGAAAGTGATCGAGTTCAACGCTCGCTTCGGCGACCCGGAGACGGAGGTGGTGTTGAGCCGCATGGAGAGCGACTTCTACTCGCTGATCGAAGCCTCACTGACAGGGGCAGACTTCGAGATAGCCTGGAATCAGGATTATATGCTCGGGGTCGTGATGGCAGCCAAGGGATATCCCGGCAAATATGGCAAGGGACACCTGATAGGCGGTATGGATCGAGTAGAGGGTAAGGTATACCAGATGGGCACGAAGCGCAACGGCTCGGATCTGCTGAGCGCCGGCGGCCGTGTGCTGATGGTATTGGGGAGTGGCAAGACACTCGCCGAAGCTCATGACCGGGCCTACCGGTCGGTGGCACAGATCGACTGCCCGGAACTCTTCTATCGTCAGGATATCGGATCGCGTGAGATCTGAGAGAACCCGACAGATAGAGAACTATAACGGAAATAAACAAATCTAACACGAAAATACTCAAAGCTAAAGAGATGATCATCAGCGGTAAAGACTTAGCGAAGAAAATCAAAGAAGATATCGCAGCCCAAGTACCGGCACTTGTGGAGAAATATGGCAGAGCGCCCCATTTGGCAGTAATCTTGGTGGGAGAAGACCCGGCAAGCCAATCGTATGTAAAGTCCAAGGGGAAGGATGCCGAGCAAGTAGGCTATAAGAGCACCACGATCCGCCTTCCGGAGGAGACGAGTGAAGCGGAGCTGCTCGAGGTGATCGGCAAGTTGAATGCCGACGACACGGTGGATGGCGTACTGGTACAGCTGCCGGTGCCCCGCCACATCAACGAAGATCGAGTGATCGAGGCAATCAGCCACGAGAAGGATGTGGATGGGTTCCATCCGACGAATGTGGCATCGTTGTGGCAGAAGCGTCCCTGTGTCTATCCCTGCACACCTAAGGGAGTGATGCGCATGCTCGATGAGGCAGGCGTAGAGATCGAGGGGAAAGAGGCAGTGGTGATCGGCCGCAGCAACATCGTGGGACTCCCGATGTCGAAGATGCTTTTGGATCGCAATGCGACAGTGACTGTGGCACACAGCCGCACGAAGAACTTGGCGGAGGTGACCCGCCGTGCCGATATTCTGGTGGCGGCAGTGGGACGACTTCGATTCGTCACCGCCGATATGGTGGCACCCGGCGCCGTAGTGATCGATGTCGGAGTGAATCGCGACCCGGAGACCGGCAAACTTGCCGGCGATGTCGACTATGCCAATGTCGAGCCGATAGCCTCGGTGATCACCCCCGTACCGGGTGGCGTAGGACCAATGACCCGCGCCTGCCTGATGGAGAACACCCTCGAGTGCTATCTTCGCGCCATGGAGAAGTAATCTGCCACGTAGAGAGTAATAATCGTGTAACGAAAAGATCGAAATAAATTTCCATCAAACGAAAAGAAGAATAGATGATACCAAGATATTCACGCGAACAGATGCGCGCCATCTGGACAGAAGAGAATAAATTTAACGCCTATCTGAAGGTAGAGATTCTCTCGGCTGAGGCCTGGAGAGAATTGGGAGTCGTACCGGCAGAGGATATCGACAAGCTTTGGAAGAACGCGTCTTTCAATATCGATCGCATCAAAGAGATCGAAGAGCAGACACGCCATGACATCGTGGCATTCACCCGCGCGGTGAGCGAATCGCTGGGCGAGGAGCGCAAGTGGGTGCATTATGGATTGACCTCGACCGATGTGGTAGACACCGCCAATGGCTATCTCCTGAAGCAAGCCAACGAGATTCTGCGCGAAGATCTTCAGCGCTTTGCGGCGATGCTTCGCAGCCAGGCTTTGAAATATAAGTATACACCCTGCATCGGCAGGACTCACGGCATCCATGCCGACATCACGTCGTTCGGCTTGAAGTGGGTGCTCTGGCACGCCGAGATGCAGCGCAACATCAAGCGATTCGAAGAGGCTGCACAGGGTGTGGAAGTGGGCAAGATCTCGGGAGCTGTGGGCAATTTCGCCAACATTCCCCCCTTCGTACAGGACTATGTATGCGAGAAACTTGGCATCAACAGTGCCGACGTCTCGACACAGGTGATCCAGCGCGATCGCCATGCCTATTATCTTGCCACCTTGGCAGTGATCGGCGCCTCAATCGAGCAGATGGCTATGGAGATTCGCGGATTGCAGCGCACCGAGGTGCATGAGGTGGAAGAGGCATTTGGCAAGGGTCAGAAGGGCTCGAGCGCAATGCCCCACAAGCGGAATCCGATCGGCTCGGAGAATATGTGTGGCTGCGCACGCGTGCTCCGCGGCTATATGGTGACAGCCTACGAGAATGTGGCACTCTGGCATGAGAGAGATATCTCCCACTCTGCCACCGAGCGCATCATCCTGCCCGACGCCACCATGCTGCTGGACTATATGCTCAATCGTATGTGCAACATTTTGGGCAATCTCACAGTTTTCGAAGATCGTATGCGTCAGAACATCTATATCACCAATGGAGTGATCTTCGCCCAGCGTGTGATGAATGCTCTGATCGCCAAGGGCTTTGCTCGCGAGAAGGCATACGACACAGTGCAGCCGGTAGCGATGGCGGCGATGGCGAATGGCGTGCCATACATCGATCTGCTTCGTGAGAATGAGGTGGTGAAAGCCAATCTGAGCGACGAAGAGCTGGATGGCTGCTTCACCCTCGACTACTATATGAAGAATGTAGACTATATCTTCGATCGTAACGGAATAAAATAACATAACAGCGGCCATCCGACCCGAGGCTCGAACGAGCACCTCGGGGCGGGGTTGCAAAAAGAAACAAAATAAATGTCAGAGAGACTTGTAGTGATAGGCTCCCAATGGGGAGATGAAGGCAAGGGAAAGATCACCGACTACTTTGCCACACGCGCCGACATGGCAGTAAGATATCAGGGAGGGAATAACGCCGGCCACAGCGTAGTGTTCGGCGGCAACAAATATTCTCTTCAGAGCATACCATCGGGCATCTTCAATCCCCACACAGTGAATGTGATGGGCAATGGAATGGTGGTGAATCCGGTGTCGGTATGTGCGGAATTGGACAAGCTTCACGACCGTGGCATCACCGACTATCAGCTCTATATCTCGACTCGCGCCACAATGGTGATGCCTTGGCATTCTGTTCTGGATGGCGCCTACGAGGCGAGCAAGGGGAATCAGCAGATCGGCACGACGAAGAAGGGAATCGGTCCGGCATACGCTGATAAGTATAGCCGCATCGGCATGCGTATGGGCGACCTGCTGGAGCCGGAATATTTCCACGAGCGCCTCGAGGCAGCACTCTCGGTTAAGAACCGCGAATTGCAGATGCTTGGTCTCGCCACCTTCGATGTGGAGCAGGTCTACAAGCAGTATATGAAGCTTGCCGAGCGACTTGCGCCGATGATCTGCGACACCTCACGACTTATCAATGACGCCCTGAAGAGCGACAACAAGCGCATCCTCTTCGAGGGGGCACAGGGCATGATGCTCTGTATCGATCATGGCACCTATCCTTTTGTGACATCATCGACACCGTCGGCATCGTCAGTGCCGGTGGGTGCAGGCATCGCACCTCAATGGATCGACCGCGTGGTGGGTGTCGCCAAGGCATATTGCACCCGCGTCGGAGCCGGTCCGTTCCCCACGGAGCTTCATGATGAGATCGGCGACGGCATCCGCGAGCGAGGCCATGAGTATGGCACAGTTACCGGGCGTCCCCGCCGCATAGGCTGGTTTGACGCTGTGGTGGCTCGCTACACTTCCGAACTTTCGGGCATCACTCACTGGGCATTGATGCTCTTGGATGTATTGTCAGGTCTCGATAAGATCAAGATCTGCGTGGCTTACGAACTCGACGGCAAGCAGATCCAGAGCCCGCCATCGACCATCGCTTCTCTCTCGAAGTGCAAACCGGTGTATATCGAGATGCCGGGATGGAATGAGGATATCACCGGAGTCCGCGAATTTGAGGATCTTCCCGCCAATGCCCAAGCCTACGTTCGCAAGATCGAGGAGGTGACCGGCACGAAGGTGGGTATGATCTCGGTAGGACCCGACCGCACTCAGACGATCATCGTCGACAAGACATTGAATAACTTCTAACCCTAATAAAAATATAAAAACAGCGCCTATGTCGTTTATCGAAGACAAAATCACACAAGAGGGAATCACATTTGACGATGTATTGCTCGTACCGGCATACTCTGATGTGACCCCCGACCGCGTAGAGCTCGGCTCACGCTTTTCGCGCAACATTCGCCTGAACATCCCAGTGGTGTCAGCAGCGATGGACACAGTGACCGAAGCCCAGATGGCAATCGCCATAGCCCGTGAGGGTGGCATCGGAGTGATCCACAAAAACATGTCGATAGCCGCTCAAGCAGCGCAGGTGCGCAAGGTGAAGCGTGCCGACTCCGGCATGATTTATGACCCTGTTACCATCACAAGCAATCAGACAGTGGCTGATGCTTTAAAACTGATGAAAGAGAATCGCATCGGCGGTATCCCCGTGATCGATGATGATCGCCACCTGATCGGCATCATCACCAACCGCGACTTGCGATTCCAGACTGACATGACACTCGAGGTGGGCAAGATTATGACCTCGGAGAATCTTGTGACTACTCGCAATTCCGACTTGGCTTCAGCCTCTCAGATCTTGCTTGAGAATAAGATCGAGAAGCTTCCGGTGGTCGATGAGGAGAATCGTCTTGTAGGCTTGATCACTTATCGCGACATCACTAAGATCAGCGAATTTCCCAATGCATGCAAGGATAGCAAGGGTCGTCTTCGCGTAGCGGCAGGTGTCGGCGTAACCAAAGATACGCTGGAGCGTGTGGATGCGCTGGTGAAGAATGGTGTGGATGCTGTGGTGATCGACACTGCGCATGGCCATTCAGCCAATGTGATCCGCACTCTGAAGGCAGTAAAGGAGGCTTATCCTCAGATCGATGTAGTGGTGGGAAATATCGCTACTGCAGCTGCGGCACAGTTCCTGATCGAGGCAGGAGCCGACGGCATCAAGGTGGGTATCGGTCCCGGATCGATCTGTACGACACGTATTGTGGCAGGTGTGGGTGTGCCCCAGCTTACAGCCATCTATGATGTGGCAAATATGGCACATCGCTATGACATTCCGGTGATCGCCGATGGTGGTCTCCGCTATTCGGGCGACGTGGTGAAGGCCATCGCCGCCGGTGGAGATTGCGTGATGATGGGCTCGATGCTTGCCGGCGTGGAGGAGTCTCCGGGTGAGACTATCATCTATAATGGTCGTAAGTTCAAGTCTTACCGCGGCATGGGTTCGGTAGAGGCAATGCAAGCCGGATCGAAGGATCGCTACTTCCAGGGAGACCAGATGGACACCAACAAGCTCGTGCCGGAGGGTATCGTGGCTCGCGTGCCTTATAAGGGGACTCTGGGCGAGACTATCTATCAGCTGATCGGCGGTCTCCGCTCGGGTATGGGCTATTGCGGCGCTCACAATATCTCGGAGCTCCACAATGCTCAGTTCGTGAGAATCACTTCAGCCGGCGTGAAGGAGAATCACCCGCATGATGTGACCATCACCAAGGAGGCTCCCAACTATTCACCCGGATTCTAAACATAGCCTTATCTCAACAGACAAGACATGGAAAAAATATTAATCATAGATTTCGGATCGCAGTATACACAGCTTATCGCACGCCGAGTGCGCGAGCTCAATGTGTATTGTGAGATCCATCCCTTCAATCATCTTCCCGAGATCGATGGCGACACCAAGGGAGTTATCTTGTCGGGAAGTCCCTCGTCAGTAAGAGACAAGGGGGCACCGAAGCCCGACATCAGCCATATCAAGGGAAAGATGCCGCTATTGGGGGTATGCTATGGGGCACAGTTGCTGGCACACGAGTATGGTGGCGAGGTGAAGGGTGCTCCGAGCCGCGAGTATGGTCGCGCGATGCTGAGCGTGGTGGATGCGAGCGATCGGCTTATGGCGGGACTCCCCTCCCCTACTCAGGTGTGGATGTCGCATGGCGACACAATCACAGATATCCCCGACGGATATAAGATCATCGGCTCTACCGACAATGTTCGCGTAGCGGCTTATCATATCGAGGGTGAGGAGACCTGGGGCATCCAGTTCCACCCCGAAGTGTTCCACTCTACCGATGGCACAATGTTGCTGGGTAATTTCGTGCTGGGCATTTGCGGATGCAGCGGCACGTGGAGTCCGGCATCGTTCATCGACACGACCGTGGAGGGACTTCGCGAGAAACTGGGTGATGACAAGGTGATCCTCGGACTCTCGGGTGGTGTCGACTCAACGGTAGCAGCGGTGTTGTTGCATCGCGCCATTGGCGATCGCCTCCATTGCATCTTTGTGAACAATGGTTTGCTTCGTGCCAACGAGTTTGAGGGTGTACTTGCCTCCTATAAGGGTATGGGACTGAACGTGAGGGGCGTCGATGCCTCGGAGCGTTTCTATGCCGACCTGGCGGGAGTCACCGATCCGGAGCAGAAGCGTAAGATCATCGGCCGCGATTTCGTGGAGGTTTTCAATGCCGAAGCGAAGAAGGTGGAGGGTGCACGCTGGCTGGGCCAGGGCACTATCTATCCCGACGTAATCGAGAGTTGCTCGGTCAAGGGTCCTTCAGCCACTATCAAGTCTCACCACAATGTGGGTGGTCTGCCGAAGGAGATGAACCTTCAGGTGGTGGAGCCTTTGCGACTTCTCTTCAAAGATGAGGTGAGACGTGTCGGCAAGGCGTTGGGTATCGATCCGGAGTTGTTGGGACGTCACCCCTTCCCGGGTCCGGGACTTGGCATCCGTATTCTTGGTGAGGTAACGGCTGAGAAGGTTGCAATCTTGCAGCAAGCCGACAAGATCTTTATCGACAATTTGAGAGAATCGGGATGGTATGATAAGGTATGGCAAGCGGGAGTGATGTTGCTGCCTGTGCAGAGTGTCGGCGTGATGGGCGATGAGCGCACCTACGAGAGGTGCTGTGCATTGCGAGCCGTGATCTCGACAGATGGCATGACAGCTGACTGGGTACACCTCCCCTACGAGCTCTTGGCAAAGGTAAGCAACGAGATCATCAACAAGGTGCGCGGCATCAACCGCGTAGTCTACGACATCTCCTCCAAGCCGCCAGCCACAATCGAGTGGGAATAAATTAAAATGTGTAAAAAACATCGAGATGAGAGCGGAATCTTCAAAAAAAGCAGATTCCGTTCTCATCTCGGTGTTTTTGAAAATAAGATCTCGTTCTGCCGGAAGAAGTGGACTCTACAATTGTAAAAATTTTTATTGCTGTCCGATAAAACTTTTTGCGCGGGGTAGAAAAAAGTTTTATCGGACAGCAATAGTTGTATTTAGGGATATTCAGTTAATAGCTAATTGATTATTTGCCAGAGTCATAGATATTTTG
>JBJEDL010000076.1:0-4014 GCA_051872035.1 Lepagella sp. | reverse complement strand
TATTGTCTTCGGTATAGCTCGACTTGGTGGATGTTTCGCCCCAGGCGTAGTAGTCACCGTAGTCGGAGGGGGAGGTGGCGCCGACATTCTTTGTCGCCCACTTCACGCTTAGACCGAGGTCTACCCACTCGTAGCCATTGTGAGAGCCGGTGGTCGGCTTCGGTTTGGGTTTGGGCGGTTTGGGCGCAGGTGTCGGAGCAGGTTTCTTTCCCGGTCCAGAGATCGGGTCTTGGGGCACTGCCATCAAGGGGATCAAAGCTACAAGGAAGATAATCACCAATCGTTTCATATTCATTAGATTTTCAAAGGGATTTTATTTTTCAAATTATTTCACAAAAGTAAGAAAAATCTCGGAAACTTCAGCAAAAACTGCCCACAAAAAAGTAGTATCATCCCGGCTGCAGGAACGTGATACATCACCTCCGCCGGCAAAGCCGGCATATCAATTAGGAGTTAGGAATTAGGAGTTAGGAGTTAGGAGTTAGGAATGAGGAGTTAGGAATGAGAAAAAAGCTTCAGTATAATCAGGCCAATCAGTAGACAATTAAAATGAAGTCTTATGCTCTTCGAGCATCGGCATTTTTTTATTTTGTCTACTGATGAACAGGATTTTACTGATGTGTATCGCGGGGTTATATAGGTGGTTGTTGGGCTTTCAGCCCGCCGACGTTATACACCGGGAGTTGAGGGGAACGGCTCTTTGCTGTATGGTCGATATTTTAGCATGTCGCCGCTGAAGGTGCCTCTGTCGGTCAACTTCTTCTCTGTGGCGAATATCCTCTTGCGCAGACAATAACTGCGATAGTGTGACAGCACTCCAAGAAATGAATTGACCGATGATTGAAGTCCTGTCGCATCCGGTGGTCGCAAGGTATGTAATTTGCGCTTTATTCTCCTTAGCGACGAAGTCGAGATATAGGTGCGGAATGGCCGTATATAAGCCCCGAGAAATTCCACCCCCTGATAAGCACTTACTATTACTATCTTAGACATCTGAAGACTCAGCCCCAAGTGCTCGTGTAGAAAATTATCGATCGGCTTGACAAGACTCTTCAGTGACTCCTTATCCTCCGATACGATATAGGCATCATCGACATATCTGCCATAATGGCGACAGCGAAGTTCACGCTTTACAAACTGATCGAGCTGATTGAGATAGACATTGCTAAACAGTTGAGAAGAGAGATTGCCTATCGGCAAACCGCAATCCGGATTTGCCCAAAAGAGACTTTTCTCCCTTGGCAGATCCTTCCAGTCACCCTCCTTGCCGATAATCCGACAATCCTCTATAGGGTTAAAGCAGATGATTTTTTCCAATAAAAAATCCACAAAAGGATAGTTCAGACATTCATCCCAAGTCTTGCCCTTAATGTCAGATTCACGATGGCGCATACGTTGCAAAGTATCTCGACATAGACCCAAAAGAATATTCCTGTTGATGCTCATAAAATATCCCTTGATATCCAGTTTCAGCACATAACATGGCCGAGTATAATTGCACGATACACTCTTAATATGATGCTTCAAACGCTCTATTCCGAAATGAGTGCCTCGCCCTCGTATGCAGCTATAGCAGTCATAGATAAACGTCCGTTCGAATAGAGTATGTGTATAGTTGTAGAAGAGGTGATGAACGATACGATCTCTGAAATTCGCCGCGAATACCTCCCTCATCTTCGGATCGTGGATTACAAAGCAAGTTGATGGCAGAGGCGTATATGTCCCGTCGATCAGCATCCGAGCCAATCTCACAAGATTATCTTCCAGCTGAAATTCATATTCCAACTGATAGCGGCGGCTACGCTTATTCTTTCTTGCATCCTTATATGCGGTATAAAGGTCTGCAAGCAGACGCTCATTATTCAAATCAAAATGTCGAGTCCCGGACATATGGGTAGATTGCTTGTTTTTGTAAGTTCTACAACCGGGCGAACGGAGAACCCGTTGTTACGGTTGTTCCAGTCCACGTTGTGGTTGGAGGAATTGAAGTTGAGGTTATAGGCGTTGTTGGTATTGCTCTCGTTGGGCGTAGAGCTCCAATAGTTGCCGTTCTCTCCAACGTTGTTAGACGACGTCCCGTTACGCCAACCGGCGGCGGGAACGCTTTGAGCGACCATCTAAACTGAATTTTAGCAAAGGGATAGATATCGATTTGCTTAATTCCCCTTGTGAGGATATTTACCATATCATGCATGGTCAAGTAGCTCTTCTTTTTACATTGAATTTACTTGCACGCTACAGAAAGCCGTAGCCATCTGTATTCCGGCACAATCTCTCTACATTCCGGGCTCGACTTCTTGTTTTTGTCTCTCACTCTTCTCCCATGCTGCCAGTTGCTTCGACATACTCTCCGTCTGCTCGGCAAACGCCAGATATTGTCGCTCTGATATATAGCGCATATCACTCATCAGACGCAGATATACCTGCACTTCAAGAAGTGCCTCTCTCATTTCGCCGATAAGCTTCACCTTATAGTGCGTCCGGTTGGCACGATATATCAAGATTATCAGATCAGTGATCTTACGACGAGTGTCCTGCCCGAGGGTATATCGGCAGTCTCTACTCATCGAAGGCATCAGTTTTGTCAGAGACAGTAGCAAACTATATGACGCTTTGTATATAGGGAGATTTGTATAGATAGCCATAAACAGGGTGCGTATTCAAAAAATTGAAAATTGGATATTCTAAAAATTGGTTAGAAGTTTCCTCAACTCGGAGAGAAAAACAGCACATTCCACCATTGATTTGCTCTCAAGAGGATACTCCTTAATGCGTTTTATCACCTCTCGTTCCGCCTCCGAGCCTGATAGGGGCAAAGCAAAATAGTCGCTTTTTGAGGCCTGCATGGCAACTACGGATTCCTTCCAAGTTTCAAACCCCGCTTCATCGGGCAACTCATCGTCGCTTAGGGAGATGTCGAATCCGAAGTCGGTAGATTTTGATTCATGCTTGCCGATGTTGGTGAGGAGGCTTTTGTCGGGGAAGCCGATGTAATATACATCTTTATTCAATTGTTTTACGAACTTTCGGACCACTTTATAATCGGTGATACAACATTGGAACAACCATGCCGAATGATTATAAGCTCGGTAGAACTCGCCATGCTTAATCAGTCGGATGGTGTTAGGAGGGCACATCTCCTCAAACTTAACCATTTCGATCAGACTTGCCATTTTTTCAAAAAAAATCGACTCGCCTTCGGCGAGGGTAGGGGCATCGGGGCTTTAAATGCCCCGATGCAAATGAATTAAATTAATCAAATGAATCGAATGCGCTTCGCTTTATTCTACCACAGGTCGAACTGCATGACCGTAGCCACGGCGGCTCCAGCCCACGTTGTGGTTGGAGGAATCGAAGCCGAGGCTATAGGCGCTGCCGGTACCGCTCTCGTCGGGCGTAGAGCTCCAATAGTCGCCGTACTCTCCAACGCGGTTAGGCGACGTCCCGCCACGCCAACCGGCGGCGGGAAGGAAGATGGACTTGCCGTTCTTGCCGGTGACTTTGTAGCCGTTGTGGCCGCCTTGCGTCGTCCAGGTCCAGGTACACTTGGTTTTCAGCTCTTCGAGTTCTGCTTTTGTCGGCAGTCGCCACGAGCCGCCCCATCTGTAGCGAGCGACATCGTAGGAGGAATTGCCGCCGATATTACCCATACTCTTGCCATAGGTCTTGCTATTGTCTTCGGTATAGCTCGACTTGATGGATGTCTCGCCCCAAGCGTAGTAGTCGCCATAGTCGGAAGGGGAGGTGGCGCCGACATTCTTTGTCGCCCACTTAACGCTGAGACCGAGGTCTACCCACTCGTAGCCATTGTGTGAACCGGTGGTCGGCTTCGATGGCTGGGGCTTCGGTTTGGGTTTGGGCTTCGGTTTGGGAGCAGGTGCCGGAACAGGTTTCTTCCCCGGTCGGGAGATCGGGTCTTGTGGCATTGCCATCAAGGGGATCAAAGCTACAAGGAGAAGTATCACCAATCGTTTCATATTCACTAAATTTTCAAGAAAAAATTTTTATTTTACA
>JBJEDL010000075.1:0-19431 GCA_051872035.1 Lepagella sp. | reverse complement strand
TAGTCGATGTCGCTATATATTGAACTTCCAAGGTGTACTTCAATTAATGCTTACGTCTCTCTTTTAAAATGCAAAGATAGCAATATTTTGCTTACACAAGCAAAATATTGCTATCTTTATCTCTGTTATATCGCCTCGAGAGGGGGCTGTGTCGTGTCTTATTTGATTTCCCAGGTTTCGTGGGTCTTCATGATCATATCGCGGAGGCCGGAGAAGCCTTTTGCCTCTTTGACTTCGCGAGTCTGACGATCTACTTCTTGATCGTATACCGGAGCGTTAACGTCGCGGATCACGCCGAGTGCCAATGGGAGGTCGTGACCATCCATCATGGCGAGTTGCTGCTGCAAGAAGTTCTCTTTGCAGTGAGCATCATGCACCAAGACATCGTCGATGGTATAGCCATCCTCGCCGATCACTACAGCCTTCAATCCGAAGCCATCTTGCACCAGACCCTTCTCCATGTTCTTGCCGAAGAGCATCTTCTCGCCATGACGCAGGGTGATGGTGTGGTCAGCACGATTCTCCTTGTCGGCGAAATAGCGGTGGATACCATCGTTGAAGATGACACAGTTCTGAAGGATCTCCACCACCGAAGCCCCTTGATGGCGAGCCGCGGCTACCATCACTTCGCGAGTGGTGTCAAGGTTGACATCGAAAGAGCGAGCGAAGAAATTGCCGCGAGCGCCGAAGCAGAGCTCCGCCGGGATGAAGGGATCTTCCACCGTGCCGTAAGGGCTTGACTTCGACACGAATCCGCGATCGGAAGTCGGAGAATACTGACCCTTGGTCAGACCATAGATCTTATTGTTGAGGATCAGCATATTGAGGTTGACATTGCGTCGGATGGCATGGATGAAATGGTTGCCACCGATAGCCAAGCCGTCGCCGTCGCCGGAGATCTGCCATACGGTGAGATTGGGATTGGCGGTTTTTACGCCGGTGGCGATGGCGGCAGCGCGACCATGGATCGTGTGCATGCCGTAGGTGTTCATGTAGTAGGGTAGACGTGAGCTACATCCGATACCCGACACCACCACCGTGTCGTGAGGTGCAACGCCCAGTTCTGCCATCGCCTTATGAAGGACATTCAAGATGGCATGGTCGCCACATCCGGGGCACCAACGTGCGTTCTGACTATTCTTAAAATCACTCGGAGCGAATTTGCAAGTATTATTTTCCATCTCTTATACCTCCATATATTTTTTAACACCATCTACAATTTCTTTGACGAGGAAGGGTTGACCCTCTACCTTGTTGATGCGCAAGATCTCTCTGCCGGGGAGATGACTCTGCAAGTAGTCGGCAAACATGCCGGAGTTGAGCTCAGCCACGATGATGCGTTTGTATTTCATCAGCGTCTCGATCGTGTTGGAGGGCATCGGGTTGATATATCTGAATTGCCAGAATGCCACCTTGTGACCCTCTTGGTTGAGTTGCTGAGCGGCAGTGAGCAGATGACCGTAAGTGCCGCCCCAACCCAGGAGGATAGTATCGGCATCGGGAGCGATCATCGGGCTCATCAAAGGCACTTCGTAGGCGATCTTCTCGATCTTCTCACGGCGTTGACGCACCATCAGCTCATGGTTGGCGCCATCGGTGGAGATGACCGAAGTCTTGTTGTCTTTCTCCAAGCCACCTACGCGGTGCATCGCACCGGGAGTGCCGGGGAGAGCCCAATATCTGACGAAGTTCTCATCGCGATCGTAGGGACGCCACCCCTCGGCGAGCTTGTCGGCGGAGAGGATATGTGGATGGATCTCGGGATAATCGGCGGGTTCGGGTATGCGCCATGCACTCGAGCCGTTGGCGATGAAGGCATCGGTAAGGAGGATCACCGGAGTCATGTGCTCCATAGCGATACGCGCCGCCTCGAATGCCATGTGGAAGCAATCGGTGGGGCTTACTGCCGAGAGGACACATACCGGAGATTCACCATTGCGGCCATAGAGAGCCTGCATCAAGTCGGTTTGCTCGGTCTTGGTGGGGAGTCCGGTGGAGGGACCGCCGCGTTGCACGTCGATCACCACCAAAGGCAATTCAGCCATGACAGCCAGTCCGATACCCTCTGACTTCAAAGCCAGACCGGGTCCGGAGGTAGAGGTCACTGCCAAGTGGCCTGCATAACTTGCACCGATGGCGGAGCATACGCCGGCGATCTCATCTTCCATTTGCACGGCCTTGACGCCAAGATCCTTGCGCTTGGCGAGCTCGTGGAGGATGTCGGTGGCGGGAGTGATGGGGTAGGAGCCAAGGAAGAGGGGGCGTCCACTCTTCTCCGAAGCCATGATCAGACCCCATGCTGTGGCTGTGTTGCCGGTGACATCGGTGTAAACACCCGGCCGGGTCGAGGTGGTCTCAATACGATAAGTCGGAAGCGAACTGTGGGTGTTGTGTCCATAATCCCAACCGGCTTGGAGCACTTTGGCATTAGATTCGTAGATGGCAGGTTTCTTGGCAAATTTGGCTTTCAGTTTGCGGAGTACACTCTCCACAGGGCGGTCGAAGAGCCAGCAGATCACACCCAAGGCGAGCATGTTCTTGCACTTCATCATCCCCTTCTGGTCGAGACCGGAGTCTGCCAGAGTGTTCTTCAGAAGCGTGGTCATCGGCACAAGAAGGATCCGCTGAGGATTGATGCCAAGCTCGGTGATCGGGTCAGCGGTCTGATACTCAGCCTTGCGGAGGTTCGCCTCGGTGAATGAGTCAGCATCACACACGATGATGCCATCATGCTTCAGATAGCGAAGATTGGTCTTGAGCGCTGCGGGATTCATAGCCACAAGCACATCTGCTTCGTCGCCCGGAGTGTGCACACTCTTGCCGACTCCCACTTGATAACCGGATACTCCACTCAGCGAGCCTTGCGGGGCGCGGATCTCTGCCGGATAGTCGGGGAAGGTCGAAATCTCATCCCCGATTTCTGCCGAGATGTTGGAGAAAATGTTGCCTGCAAGTTGCATACCGTCGCCGGAGTCACCTGCAAATCTGACCACTGCTCTTTCAATGGTCTTGACATTCGTAGTCTGTAACATAACGAATTCTTTTGTGTTGTTATGGTATTATAAAGTTGTTATACCTATGAGTTGTTATAAGTAATAACTTATTTTTGTCAAATAAATTGTCTATAGTATTATTTTTTCTGCTTTCCCCTTGCCGATTACGATATAGATGCCATGTTGGAGGTCACGACCATCGACGTTTCTGCCGTTGAGATCGAAGATCTGAACTCCCTCGGGGAGAGTAACTGAGGTGCCGCTCACGCCGATGCTCCAGGGCTTTTCTTCGATTTCGGAGATGCCACTGGTGCCTCCCCCATGCTCTGAAGTGAGTCGATAGAGATATACCGGAGTCTGTGATGACTCATAGTTGAGGAATCGAGGCTGGGTCTTGTTGAATTGCAACGAACCATACTGATCGAAGGTGAAGATGAACGATCCATCCTCGCCGAAGGAGATGGTTCCCGGAGTGTAGGAGGTGTCTAGCTTCATCTTGTTCTTGGCTGTAGCTGACCATGCACCTTTGTAATTGCCATAGATGTCATAGACTTCGATGTAGTTTTTGCCGTCAGTGTCTGAGGGGAACTTCACCACTGCCGAACTGATCGGGAGTTCGATCACCGACTCTTCGGCGTTGAAGTCGACGAACCCGGCACTCTCGAGGAATGCTCGAGTGGAGGTGCCGCCGGTGACACTCATGGCATGCAGAGTGTTGGAGGAGAGGATGATATAGAGGTCATCGTTTTGCATTTGGGTAGTGGAGGTGACGCGATCCCAGAGCCCGTCGGAATAGTCGGTCGAGGCATCGTCGCGAGCGTATGCATCAAAATAGGTGGTAGCGCTGGCCAGAGTATAGTCGCCGACAGGGCTCTTGACGTATGCCTTGATATGCTGCTCGGGATTGACTTCGGTGTCGAGGGTGATCTCCATTTCGCCGGCGAAGCCGTAGGACTCATAGTCGCCGCCATTGATGCTCATCATCAGCTCGGTGGCGCCGGGCCAAGTGACACGCTGCCGAGTCTCGCCCCACCATCTCAGACAGTAGGTGTTGACACCCACCACACGTGTGCCGTTGAAGATCGGTGCCCCGGGGCGATCGACGGCTGTCGATTCTGCCTCATCGGCGAGTGTGAATGTGTCGGCAATCTTCGTGCCCCATACATATTCTGCCAACTGAGGATAGTCGATGAAGGGGTTGCGATTCTTCTGGAGTGCATAAATCTCTTCATTGCGGTTTTTCTCCTTGCTGTCGACCGGATCTTGGCGCGACCAGCGGAGCAGAAGGTCTACCACCCATGGATGGAGATTGCCCTCAGTGTCGCATAAATTTGAGGCATTTGTGTCAGTCCATGTCAAATCGGGATAGGTGGTAAAGATATAGAAATATGCACGGGCGAAGTCTCCCTTATACTCATCAGCAGGCTCGAAGACGCTCGCAGATTCGCCACCTTGTCCCTCCACCGGGGTGCCGATGCGGAGCAACCCATTGTCCAAGAGGCGAGCATCGCTCGTCTCGCCGGGAGGATAACTACCCTTGACATTGTTGGCATTCTGGTCGCTCGGGTTGAGGTGGAAGAGATCGCTATATGCCTCGAGGCCGGCATTCTTGCCGCCCCACCAGGAGTTGGCTACCGCATGCTCGATATTGAGCGAGGCATGCTCCGGCAGATAGACGATGTTGTTGCTATACATATCCCACCAGATGGTCTTGCCATTATATTCACGCACGTCGGTCTTCTCGAAGGCCGGCCAGGTCTTGGTGTTGTAAGTGACACGTTCATAGCCCGAAGAGGCTTGGCAGATGGCATCTTTCAACTCTGTCCCCTGCTTGCCGTCAAGCCCGGAGTAATACCCATCGGGTATCTCGGCATAGCCGAGGGAGATCCCGAGTGTGAGGGCGATTATTGATATAAGGTTACGCATAAGTATTTGTTTTAACTGTTTCTTAAAAATTTATTTTGTCGGTTGCCTGGCGATGTGTCGTCAGATCACTTGCCGATCATCACCTTCACCGACTTCTCGAATGATGGTTTCACCACGATATATACACCCTTAGAGAGGTTCTCGCCCGACACCTCGCGACCATTCATGTCGAAGATGTGAGCACCCTGAGGCGCCAGAATGTTGTTGCCCCACACCTCTACGAGGAATGAGTCATCCTCCTCTTCGATGTTGAGACGCTCCATGCCCGATGTGGCCTTTTCGACTACAAGCTCTGCATTCTTGATCTCCCAAGTATCTGCGCCGGAGGTGGTCGAAGCATATTTAAAGCCGATCTTCACCTCCTTGCCAAGGAAGGATGCAAGGTCGATCGTGCCACACTCGACAAATGTCCAACTCCCGGCTCCGGGCCATGTCGGGATTGCTACCTCAGTCACTGCCCCGGTAGCCACATCTTTCACCACCATCTTGCAGATGTCGCGAAGGGTGGTTTGGAATTTGGCTGCATGCTCGAATGAGAATTTGGCTGAGCTTGCATCCTTGAGCGATACGGTGGGACTCCATGCGTAGGAGAGTGATTCGTAAGCTGCCCCGGAGATATATGCGCTTGCATTGAGGTAGGACATACCATTGTAGGTCTTCCAACTCCAGACGTAAGTCCCGGCTTCAGGGAGGGTTACATCTTCGATGGTCCAGTCGCCCATGCTGCTGTCGGCCTCGTCGAGCCAACGATAGGTAGTGCTGTCTTGGTCGTCATCGCCACCTGTGCCGCCGCCACCTGTGCCGCTAAGATCGTAAGGCTCTGTCTTCTTTGAGCCCCAGATATGCTCGGCGAGGTCGGGGAGGTCGATGAAGGGATTGCGGTTCTTCTGATTCTTGTAGATGCCATCATTGCGATCACGCTCTTTCTGGCTCACCGGGTCGTTGGTGCTCCATCTCAAGAGGAGTTCGCTTGCCCAGGATTGGAACATCAGATCGGAACTTGTGTTGTACATCCAGTCGGTGGTCGATTTCCAGGAGATATCGTTGTAAATGGTAAACATATACATGAAAGCGCGAGCGAAGTCACCCTTATATTCATCGGCAGGCTCAAAGCAATAGGTAGCGCCACCCCCTTGTCCCGACTTGGGGCGTCCGACGAAGGTGACACCATTGTCCCAGGTCACTTCCGAGAGCTCGGCGAGGGGGTAGTTGCTCTTGCGGCTGTTGGCATCCTGATCACTGGGGTTGAGGTGGCATAGGTCCTTGTAAGCGGCATTCTTCGTGCCTCCCCACCATGAGTTGGCGACAGAGTGCTCGATGTTGAGGCCGGGATGTCCCGAAGAGACTGCCACAAGATTGCTGCTATACATATCCCACCAATAGTCGACGCCGCCGACATTCTTGACATCGGTGTCTTTGAACGCCACCCATGTGCCCGATGCGCCGTATGTGATCTCGGTGTGATTGTAAACCACATTCTTGACTGCCGTCATCAACTCTTTGCCACACTTGCCATCGAGCGAGTCGTAATAACCGGAGGGATATCCCGCCTCGGCACTTGAGGCTGCGATCAGCATGCCGATTATGGGCAAGATGGGCTTCAAATATTTGGTAAAGTCAGTTTTCATTTCTTAGTTGGTTTAGATTATGATAATGCTTGTTGATAAGATTATTTTACAATCAATTTTTGAGGACGACCTCCACCCACTGAGACCACATATACGCCCGGCTTGAGGGGTATAACAGATGCGTCGGCGGGAGATTCATCTTGCAAGATGATGGTGCCATCGAGAGAGTATACGACGATGGTGCCGGCCTCGCCGTTGGCGCGGCTCACATATATACCACCCTCTACGCCATATACATGGTAGGGCGCGGAGTTACGCACGTCGTTGATGCCCGAAGCGGCTACATAGATGATGTTGGAGGCGGGGGAGAGGATGCCGAGACGCGAGTAGGAGACATAATAGGCTTCCGCCACCTTGGGGTCGCGTCCGGTGATGCTATAGGATGTTTCGTTGGTTTCGTAAGTTTCGGAGTCTTCCTGGTCGTTGTTATAGATGACGCGAGTCAGCACATAGAAGTCGGCTTCGCTCGGAGCCGCCGACCAGTGAGCGGTATAACCGGTATCGGTGAGGTCGGTCGGGGTCTGTGCATTGAGTGCAGTGAGGGTCGGCTCGGCGAGTCCTTCGCCGGTGAGGTTTACAGCGATGCTTCCTGCCAGACCTCCATCATAGAGGGTAAGCTTGGCGGAGTGCTCTCCGATCGACTTGGGAGTGTATCGGATGGTGAGAAGATAGCCTCCATTCTCATTGATGGTCTTGGCGGGGATGGCTGTCGTCTCGGTGACAAAGCAATCGCGGTTGGTGCCGACGATGCTCACGGAGAGCTGGCTGGTGAAGTTATGGCCGGTGATTTGCAGTTCGCGTGTATAGGTGTGTCCTACAGCACCCTGACCGAAAGAGAGGGAACTGCCATTGGCGGGAGAGGTGATCTCCGGATCGCCTGTGATCGGAGGTGTCGGATCGCTGCCTGCCTGCTCCGAGACGTAGAATACTTCTTCGGTGCTGATGCCCCATATAAACTCTGCCAGGTTGGGGAAGTCGACGAAGGGGTTGCGGTTCCCTTGATGCTGCTCCACCAAGTCGTTGCGGTCGATCTCTTTCTGACTCACCGGGTCCTCGCGCGACCACTGCAAGAGCATGTTGACTGCCCATGGCACCAAGGTCGGATAGGTGTTCTTCTGGAACATATAGTTGATCACCCAGTTGATGTCATCATAGACCGTAGCCATATAGAATATGGCGCGGGCGAAGTCTCCCTTATACTGGTCGTCAGGCTCGAAGACATTGGCGCAACCACCCCCTTGGCCCGACATAGGGCTTCCGACTTTGGAGACTCCATTGTCGAACGTGGCGGTGCGCACCTCGCCGAAGGGATAGTTGAGTTTCGCCTGATTGGCGGACCCATCGCTCGGATAGAGATTCCACATGTCGCTGTAGGCGGGGGTATACTCCACGCTGCCATTCAGCTTCCACCATGATTTGGGCACCGAGTGCTCGCGTTGCATCTTGTTGGCGGAGAAACTCTTGGTGCCACTCTGCCCCTGCTGTATGAGGTAGACATTGTCGGAATACATCTCCCACCAGCGTTTGCAACCATTGACCGGCTCGGGATAAACATCGCTATATTGCCAATAGTTGGGGAGATCGTAATATTCGAGTGTGGTGTGACTGCTCACACACTGCTTGGCGGCTGCTTTGAGCGCCTCTTTCTTCTTGCCATCCATCAGGTCGTAATAGCCTTCGGTGAAGTTGGCGTATGCCATCTGCACGGCAAGCGAGAGTGTTAGTAGTAAGAATATCTTATTCTTCATTTATTATCGCTGTTTATGTCGGCTCTGTCGGCATCGGGTCGACAGAACCGTGGGTTAGAATTGTTGTTTGGGTGATGTGTCGGGGCGCAAACCCCGACACACCTATCGGGTTTTAGAGTCTCTTACGACTGTCGAATTAAGAGATGCGCTCTAAAGCACTACTACTTCAGTGATTTTGTTGATGCCTCGAGTGCCAAGGTAGTTGGTGATGTTACATTTGAGTTTCACCTGCTTACCGTAGATGTCGGGGTTAAGTTTCAATCCGAGTGTCGGGCGGACAGCTGATGTGAGCTGAGCCGGCACGGAGTTGTCGACGCCACACTTCATCGGAGCCACTGAGGAGAGGATCACATTGTTGGAGTTGAGGTATGCAGTCGAGCCGGGCACTTCGTTAGCGCTGAATTCGCAGGCATCGCCTGTGAAGGTCGAACCGGTAGCCACATAACCGGCTACATAACCGATCACCCAGACGCCGGTCTGATCTTCGGTCGAAGCCTTAACCCAAGAGACGTTATAGGGGTTGGCTTCCGTGCCGTCACCTGCCGGTGCGGGACCTTCGGTGCCGCCGCTCATCGACTTGCCATTGATGCGGAACTCATTGAAGCCACCCTTGCTCTCGACGATAGCGGGGAGTCCAAGGTCGGTGGAAATCTTACCATTTACCATGAGTTGTGCCTTGTAATATTCGGGGTTGTCGATCAGGTTGACCCAGGTGCGGAGCGATGTGCCTTGAGGCAGGTCTACTACGATACACTTGTTGATATCGGTCTCGTCGGCGCTTTCGGCGATCAGCACATTGTTGAAAGTCTCGACATCCTTGCCGAATGTCACATCGTCGGCGGAAGTAACGGTGGTGACACCGGCCTTGACAGCACCTACGATATAGCCGGAAGTCCAGCCTGTCAGACCATCATACTCGCCGCTTCTTACGTCAGAGACGCTGAAGGGGGTAGCCTCTTCGCCGGCCTCGGTAATGATCACGTCGGTGACATCGCGCAGGATCAACTGCCAGGGATCGGTCGACGAGCCGGAGTTGTAGTATGACAGGATACCTCTCACGATGCCGCGACCCTTCGGAAGTTCTTTGTAATAGAAATTGGAGTAGCCGGAGTTCCTGACTGTGAGTGTCTGGCCATTGGCGTCAACTAAATAGCGACTCACTGTCGACTCGTAGGGGGCGTAGGTTTGTCCCTCTTCTTCGATCTGGAAGGAGACATTGCGGAACTCTACAAGCTGGCTCTGAAACTCAGGAAGTGTGCCCTTGGTGAGCTCGTCGAAACTGTCGAAGGTGAGACAATAGAATTGGTCGGTAGGATATTGTTCGCCATATTTCACCTTGGCAAATTCGGGTGAGGGGAGTCCGTCGCATTGTGCATGGCGCAACATATAGTCGAGTGCCATGAATCCAAGCTGGTTTTCACCATTGAGCTCGGTGTCGGATGGTGAGCCCACCTGCTGCAGACCATAATAATAGCCGAGATAGAGCCCGGTCATATCGACCACGACATCCTGCCCCAAACGATAGAAGTTGTAGAGGCTGCCGCTATTGATGGAGAATGCGAGGGCGGCTGTTTCATCTTGGATTACCAAAGACTTGTAGATATTGCCCGAGGCATCGCTCGACACCACGCGGCCATGGATGATGATATGCTCGCCATCCACCACATTGCCGTCGGCATCATACTTCTCGGTGCCCGGCTTGAAGCCTACTTTCTCGATCTTATTCTCGTATGCTTGCTTCAACTCAAGGATCGTGGTGTTCGCCTTGATTGAGGCTTCCGGCACTACCAGCCCGGGATCATCCATCTCGGCTTGGCAGGAAATAAGTCCTGCCGATGCCGTAATAGCGAGTGCCATGGCAAGCGCCGAATATATATTTCTTTTCATCTTTTTCATCATTTCGTTAGATTTACTTGTTGCCATAGACATTCAGGTTGTTGATCTCCCATTGGTCGGCACCATCGGTGGTCGATTCATATTTGAAACCGACTTCCACCACCTTGCCATCGAATTTGGAGATATCGATCTTGCCACTGGATGCAAATTTCCAAGTTCCTGCATCAGGCCATGTCGGGATGTCATATTCGGTCCAATCTGTTGTGCCCGATTCGCGCACCACGAACTTGCCGAGCGTCGGAAGTGTGGTCTGGTATTTGGCGGCATGCTGGAAGTCTACCGAAGCGCCGGTTACACCCTCCAATGAGATGGCGGGTGAGTAGGCGATCGATTTGGCAGCCTTGGCTCCGCCTACGAATGCGCTGGCATTGAGATAGTTACTGCCGTTGTATGATGTCCATTTCCAGACGTATGATAACCCTTCGGAGAGTGAGATATTGTCGAATGTCCAGTCGCATGTTGCGCTGTCGGAAGCCAAGAGCTTGTAGAGCGCTGTGCTCTCGCCGCTGCCGGGTGTCGAGGGATCTGTGGGTGTGTCGCCCGAGTGATCCGGCTTCTCAGCGTTGCCGACGTTGATATTGTCGATGCAGTAGGTGGTAGACAAGCCCGATCCTCCCTTCTCCGAGTAGTAGCGCCAGCCGATGTAGATGGTGCCGCTATATGCAGAGAGGTCGACGTTGGCTTTCTTCCATTCGCTGTAGCTTGTGCCTGTAGGGGGCACTGCGATGTCTGCCGTCAGCTGCGTGCTTGTCGATGTCTTCGGATTGTTAGAACTCATCACATAGACTTCGAGTGTGCAATTGTCGGCAGGATATGCTGCTTGTGTCTCGAATTGAAGAGTCTTCTCGGTGATCTTATCCATATCGATGGCGGGTGTGATGAGCCAGTTCTCATACGGGCCGCCGGTCTCTGTGCCGAGATATGCACTGGTGGTGATGTAGTTGTTGCCGCTGAACTCCTTGATATACCAGCCGCTCAAGCCGCCCGATACTTCTACACTCTTCCAGCCCTGTGCGGCGTAGATGTCAAATGACTTGCCGAAGTCGAAGTCTTGATAGAATGGACCATCCACCGGCGGAAGCACGATCTCTTCCTTACCCTTGTCTCCCCAGTTATAGTCGGAGACGGATCTCACACCGTAAGCGCCGCAATATTTAGTGCCTACAGTACCCTTGAGGGTGACTTGCTTACCGAGGTTGTCGGGATTGTCTACAAGGTTGAGTGCCGTACGCGCACCTCCGCTCGGGAGCTGGACAGTGGCGCAGTTCTCATAGTTGCGCTCTTCGGGATCCATGGCGATAATCAGGTTGGTAGCCACGGTGAAGGGCCCCTCGAATTGAGCACATTTCTCGCTCAGTACATTGCTGATGTCGACGTTGACCACGCCGACGATATATCCGGTGATCCATGGTTCGGGATAGTCTTCATTGACCGATCCGATCAGACATTGATAGGCTGTCATGGGGTTGTCCCATGCTCCGGTGCCTATGCCCCCTTCCGGTATGTTGACCGGCGGCTGGGCGTATTCGTAGTCGCACGATGTCAGTCCGACCATTGCCACCAACATCATCGCGATTATATTCTTAATATTCTTTATCATATCTTTGGTAGGATTGATTGGTTAGAATCTGATACCCAAGTTGAGATATACGCGGATGCCTTGTGCATAGTATATCTTGTTGGGGAATTTGTTGACATCATAGTTGGTGTAGTCGAACTTACCCTCTTGCCATCCGCCGGTCTGGATGTTGCGGTTGTTCAGGAGGTTGTTGACGCTGAGGTTGATGTTGATCTGACCGAATTTGGTGTAGATCAATTTGCCGATTGAGAGGTTCATCACCCATTCGTTGTTATATTTGTCTTGGTGGGTGATCTCTTCCATGCGCTCTTTGTATTCCTCTTCGGTGGTGCAGAATTTCCAGAGACCGGGCATCTCTTCATGACGGCTCGGTGAGAGCTCAAAATAGCCATCGCCCATCCACTGGGTGTTGACTTCGAAGAACCATCTTTTGATGTTATAGTTGATGGCAAATGATACAGCCTGCTGAGGAGTGCCTCCGATGTGATAGTTCTTGAGATATACTTTGCGGATCACATCATCTCGCGAACCATTTTCGTAACTGCGGACACCCCAGGGATTGTTCTTGTAGCGGTAGTCGCCGATGCTTCCGGCGGCAGAGACGGAGAGGTTGCTGAGGATCTTGTATTGCAGACCGAGTTCGACACCTTTGTATTCGAGTTGCATGCCGCTCATGGCATAATTCATGAATGAGTTGAGGTCGTAGTCGTAGAAACCGCTACGCTTCATAGCATCCCAAATGTAGGTATAATAACCCTTGACCGAACCGCGGAAGTTCTTGTAGTTCCAAGTATAGCTAAGGTCGGCAGCCAAGTATTTTTCACTTTTGAGCACACCGACTGAAGTGTCTTTGGTGCGGGGTGATACGTAAGCATCGTTGGGGTGCGGAGCGCGTGAGCCATAGCCGACATGTGCGGTGAAGAAGTTGCGGCCATCGAGCTTGTAGGTGGCTCCGGCTTTCACTCCGAAGTTTACGAAGCTATGCATATTGCCGGTGCCGAGTGATTGGGGCTTGCCGATGCCTTTGGTGTCTTCGTCGTAGGGGGCACGACCATTTCTCATCATACCCTCACGCCAGAAGTTGGTGGTGCTGACTTCGGCAGCATAATTGACGTTCCAGTGCTTGGTGACAATCTGATTCTGTGCCCAGAGGCGTGAACCGATATTGCGGATATAGTAGTTATAACCGAAGATGTCACCCTCATAGACCTTGCGGTCGGGGTTGTCAAGGTCGTTCTGCATGATGTTGACATCGCCGGCGAAGTCACGCTCTGAGAAGTTGTCGATATCGCGCCAGTATTCGCCTCCGAGCAGATCGCGTACGGTCTTGTAGTAGTGGGCGTCGGTATAGGTGACATTCAAGCCTGCCTGCAGGGTCATATAGTCGTTGAGACGATGATCCAGGTTGCTATTGAGCATATAGGCGTTGAAGTTGGAGTGACGATCTTCGAGGATGTAGGTCGATTGTCCCACCAATGATGGGTCGCGATCATATTGCTGACAATTCAAGTGGTTGGTAAGATAGATCTGATCCCAGTTGATCTGACTGATGCTCGGGTCGTTTTGCCAAGCGTATGTCACAAATTCCTGCTGAGCGAGTTGCTGAGCATAGAGGTCGGGATCTTCCTCTTCAGTCACTGTGGGTGCATAGTAGGAGGGGAGATAGCGATAGTAGTCGGGACGCGGGTCGGCAGCCTGATACCAGTTGAGCGCCGATGAGCTGTAATTGTTCGAACGAAATGCTAATGCAGTGTTGAGCTTGGTGCCCATCTTGGGAGTCCAGAGCCAGTTGAGCATTACGGAGGGGTCGAAAGCCTCGATGACACGCGATGATTTTTTCTTGCCGTTGAGATAACCCCACGAGGGATTGTAGAGGTTGGAGCCGGCGAGATCGTAGGTCTCTTGAGTGGCAGCGGCATTAGAGGCGCGCTGGGTGGGTGCTCCCCATGTCGAGAGGTTGAGAGAGTGCTTGTCGTTGAAGACTTTCTGCACGGCGAAGAAGTAGCCGACTGAGTTATAGAATGTACCCTCGATCACACCCTCGGGAGCATAGCGGCCGATGATCGATGCTGAGAAGGCCCATCCATGCTTGTTGAGGCCGGATGCATATTGGAGCATGGCGCGAAGCATGTAGTTGGAGTTGGTGTAGGAGAGGTTGCCTTTCCAGCCGGGTGCATATTCGGAGGCGTAGGTGGTGACATTGGTCGAACCGCCGATAGAGCCAAAGCCATAGTTAGCAGCGCTCTGGCCGATCTCTGTCGAGCGATTGCGGAACGCACCTGAGGTCATGCCGCCGAACATCGAGTAGTTGAAGAGACCGCGCATGGCATCGTTCATATTCACGCCGTTGACATAGCCGGTCTGCCAGTTGGTGTCGTAACCGCGCATGCGGAAGCGCACGGTCGAGAAGTTGTAGTTGGCAGCCTGATAGTAGATATCGTCGGTGGCTCCCGAGATGGTGCTTACCTGCTGTCCGATACCCTCATCTTCGGCAAGTTCATCTTCGCTGAAGATCAGGTCTTCCTTATTCGCACGGATTTCTCCGCCGACGGCTTTTACTTTGATTTCTCCGATGTTTAAGACTATGTTTTCTTTCAACACGACATCTTGTGAAGCATCTTCGTAACCGGAGGCGATGATGTCGATGACATCCTCACCCGGAGATGTATTGCTGATGGTGAAGACTCCATCCGAGCCTGTCACCACGAAGATAGCTCGTTCGCGCAGCAGAACGTTGGCATCAGCCACCGGCTTGCCCGTACGGCTATCCACTACTATACCCTTAACGCCGGTGTCGGCAAGTGCCGTCATCGCGATGCATAGCAGTGAAAGTAGTGTAAGTTTAATTCGCATAATAATATGATTCTGATTAGTTTGCTTTATATGAAGTTGTAAATAGTTGCTTTAATTCTCTTTGACCTCTTTGACTAAGAAAATTTCGGTGGGGAAGTGGTCGGAATATCCGTTGGTCCAGACGCCGCCGGAGAATGTGCGGAGGGGGTATCCTTTGTATTGGCCATCTTGCTGGCGGAGGAACTCGCGATTGAGCACTTCCGCGGCATGGAATTTCAAGCCGCAAGTGCCATCTACGATGTTGGAGTTAACGATAATCTGGTCGAAGAGATCCCAGCTGCCGCGATAGATATAAGAGCCGAAGCCTCGGTCATATTTCTCCCAGAAGGGATTGTAGAATCCACCCGGTTGGGTCTTTTTGATATCCTTGACAGCGCCGAGGACTTCCGACACAGACTTATTGTATGGGTCGTCGTTTAAGTCGCCCATGGTCACGATGCCGATGCCGGGGTATTTCTCATTGAGTTCTTGAGCTATCTGCAGGTTGAGTCGGGCGGCAGCCTCGCGGAGCCAACTGCTCTCATTTTCGCCGTTGCGGCGTGAAGGCCAGTGGTTTACGATGATGGCGATGCGCGAGTAGCCGGTCTGCTTGGTGCCCATCAAGCCGATGACACACATCTGGTCGCGAGTCTTAAAGTGGGGCAATTCTTCGAGCTTCAGTGTATAGTTCTCGACTTTGAGCACGCGGAACATCGCCGGGTTGTAGAGCAACGACACGTCGACGCCACGAGCATCGGGAGAGTCGTGATGCACGATCTGTAGATTCCAATCCTTGATGGCATCTGCCTTCACCAGGTCTTGGAGCACGGTGATGTTCTCGATCTCGCTGACGCCGATCACTGCCGGACCCATCGGGGTGGTCTTGGTGGTCATCTGCGAGATGGAGTATGCCATGTTGTTGATCTTTTTCCAGTATTTTTTGCTGTCCCATTGACGATCGCCGGCGGGGGAGAATTCGAGGTCGTATTTCCCGTTGTTGTTGATCGTGTCAAAGAGGTTTTCAAGATTGTAGAATGCCACCCCGAATGTGGCTATCTTCTTGGATTGCTCTTTCTTCTCTTTCTGGGCATAGAGGGGGTTGAAGATTATCAGCCCTAATAGCAGAAGTGCTATTGTCGTTAGTCCTTTTTTCATGGTGAGGGGAGTGTCGAGTTAGAAGAATTTTATCGTCTCACCTTCGAGGCTCGAGAGCACGTTGTTGGCAAGAGAACTGGCGCCGAGGCGGAAGAGGTCGTTGTTGAGCCACTCGTCGCCGAGCACGCTCTTGACGATGGCGTAATATCCGAGTGCATCTTGAGTGGTGCGGACTCCTCCGGCGGCCTTGAAGCCGACTTTGCGTCCCGATGTCTGATAGTATTCTTTGATGCATTGGCACATCACGTATGCCGCTTCGGGAGAGGCTCCGGGGTAAATCTTGCCAGTAGATGTCTTGATGAAGTCGGCTTCGCTATACATGGCCAAGAGGCTGGCGTTGCGGATCAGTTCGGCGCTCTTGAGACATCCGGTCTCGAGGATCACTTTAAGACGAGCGTGGCGCGCGGCATGCTTGAGCTCGATGATCTCGTCGCACACATCTTCGTAGTTCTTGTCGAGGAAGTTGCCGACATTGAGCACGATGTCCACCTCGTCGGCACCGGCCTCCACAGCCATCGCCACATCAGCCACTTTCACTGCCTGGAAGGTCTGGCTCGAGGGGAAGCATCCTGCCACTACGCAGACGTCGACTCCCTCCACATCCAGATTGGTCTTTACCACTTCGGCAAAGTTACTGTAGACGCAGATGGCGGCTACATGGGGATATTGAGGATATTGGTCCTCAAAATCATTGACACGGCGTGTAAATGCCGTTACACTTGTCTCGTTGTCTTCGGTGCTCAGAGTGGTCAGGTCGATGCTGCTCAGCAGGAAGCGTCTCACCTCCGGAGTGTCGAACTCTCCGGCTCCGGCGAGGATCTTCTCAACCTCATTCTTTACCTTCTCGTCGTCGACGACAACTTGACTCTTGGAGATAACTTCTTGATATCTATCCATAATAGTTGTAATCTTCGGTTAACTTGTTATTAATTACTAATGGCTATGTATAAGGGGCTATTAAGTCCTCACGCGCGTACGCAACGCACGCGAAGAAGTCCATTAGCACATTCCATCACGCAAATATAACCTTTTATTTTAAATTGGCAAAGGAAGGGTATTATATAACACAAAAATTTAATACTCTGTGTCCGCTATTATGTCTAAATAGTGTCTGATTTGTTGGATTCGCGGTTTTGTCGCTTTTTTCTATTCCGGCTTTCCTTTGCGCTTGACGATGCGGCCGGGGTTGCGGGCGATGAAGTCTGCCCAGTTATTGGGGCCTTTTGCTATAGCGGGCTTGCCGGTCTCGTAGTAGTGGGTCAGCGCCACGGCGAGTGCGTCGGTGGCATCCATGAGGCGTGGCATCTCTTCTTGGGGAATGCCGAGGAGGTGTTTCAACATGTTGGCTACCTGCTCTTTAGATGCCTGGCCATTGCCCGTTACCGACATCTTGATGGTGCGGGGTGCATATTCCGCTACAGGTATGTCGCGTGTCAGCACTGCCGCCATCGCCACCCCCTGTGCACGACCTAATTTCAACATCGATTGCACGTTCTTGCCGAAGAAGGGGGCTTCGAGTGCCACTTCGTCGGGAAGGTATTGGGCGGCGAGTCCCGATACTCTCTCGTAGATGCGATGCAATCGTCGATAGTGGTCTTCGAATCGGCTCAACTCGATGACTCCCATCACTATGACTTCCAATCGCTTACCCTCGACGCCGAGCACACCATATCCCATCACGTTCGTGCCGGGGTCGATCCCCATGATGATGCGATCGAAGCGCCGCAGGTCGGCGGCTCGCTCTGCATGGTCGGCAGGTTGTATCTCTTCCGAATGTTCTGTTCTCTCCATAGGCTATGGGGCTTGTTGTGTCGTCTTTGTGAGGATTTTACAAGTCGATGTCGATAGTTTCAAAATATGAGGTGAATAGCATGGCATTGGGGGCAAAAGAGGCGTAGAAGCTTTCGGCTATCGAAGTGAAGATCTCTTCTTCCCATCGCTTGCCATCAGCCATCGTGGCGAAGGTGCTTTGTATCGAGATGGTATGGCTGTCGATAGCTCCTTGCTCCACGCCTCCGGTGGCGCGGAGGGCGGAGATGTGTATCTCTGACGGCGCTGAGGCTGAAGGTTGGGGTTCAGTACGATTGACGCCACGAAACCAACCACGGCGATCGGTAATCCACGCCTTGAATGCCGCTTCTTTGTCAGGCTCTATTATGAAACTTGCATTAAATATAATCATTTATCAGATTGTTTAGTGTTGACTCTAATCTAACAGGCAGAGCAAAGATAGCAATAAAATCTGAGAAACGCGCTCTAAATGTTCATGTTGTTAATTTTTGTTGGCGAATACTCGGTCTACTATCACTGCCAAGGCGCCGTCGCCGGTGACGTTGCATGCGGTGCCGAAACTGTCCATGGCGATGTAGAGGGCGATCATCAGCGCGTTGTCGGCATCACTGAATCCCAAGATGCTCGACAGGATGCCGAGGGCTGCCATAATCGATCCTCCCGGTACTCCGGGCGATGCCACCATAGTGACTCCAAGCATGGCGATGAAGCCCATGAACATCGGTGTGTCGTAGGGGATCCCTTGGGTCATCATCAGCGCCAAGGCGCATGCCGTAATCTTCAGTGCGCTGCCACTCATGTGGATGTTGGCACATAGCGGCACTACGAAGCCTGCCACACCCTCCCGGACTCCCAATTTCTGAGCCTGAGCCATCGTCACCGGGATGGTGGCTGCCGAGGATTGTGTGCCCAACGCCGTGAAGTATGCCGGCATCATCTTCCCCAAGAGTTTGAAGGGATTCTTGCTATGGCGCGAGAAGAGGGAGGCGATGGTGAATTGTATCAGCAATACTCCGATATGGATCAGGAAGATCACTACGATGATCTTGATGAATGTGCCAAGGATCGGTCCGACTTGTCCGCCGATGGTCATGCTCAGGAAGATGCCGAAGATGTAGAGGGGTAGCAGGGGGATGATCACTGTGCGGATCACCTTGACGATAATCTCACGGACTTCGCCGAAGCCACGTCTCAATGAGGAGTCTTCTTTGAGGTGTGCTATCCCGAGCCCGAGGATGAAGGCGAGCACCAATGCCGACATCACGTCTAGCACCGGCGGCATGTTGATCACGAAGTAGGGGAGTAGCGAACTCTCTTCGGCAGTGGCTACTCGATTGGCGGTAACATCGCCCAAGAGCGAGGGGAAGGTTAGCAGGCCGGTGAAGTAGGAGATGGTGCCTGCCAAGAAGGTGGCGACGTATGCTAATAAGGCGGTGAATGCCAGCATCTTGCCCGCCTTCGAACCGATCTCGCCGATCGCCATCGTTACGAATCCCAAGATGATCAGCGGGATGCAGAAGGCGAGAAACTGGCTGAAGGTGGCGTTGAACGTGATGAAGATTCGGCTTAGCCAGTCGGGAAATATGTATCCGGCACCAATGCCCAGGATGATGGCTATGATGATCTGCGGCAGAAGGGCTAAGTGAAATTTGCGCTTGCTCATGATGTTTTCGATGGTTACGATGGAAATAAGGTTAAGTCGATTTGAGTTGGTTTGACTGCTTTTTGAAATGAAATGTAAAAGTAATAAAAAAATCAGTAGTGGAGGCCATAAACCCTAAAAAATTGAATAAAACAGTGTCACGACCCTCTCTCTCGATTTTTTACGTTATTTAAGTTTCGCAAGTATTGATTGTCAGAGATAACGGCATAAAAAAACGACA
>JBJEDL010000074.1:0-19652 GCA_051872035.1 Lepagella sp. | reverse complement strand
GTATGACACACCAATGCTATCAACAGCATTGACAGCACTTCACATCACACTACACGTTAAACGATGATTTCCCGATATCATTATTCACTGGTAGGGTAAAGTTACCTTAGTCTCGTATCCTTGGCCGCTTTTGATCACTTGCTTTCAGTCACATACAGGAGTATGCTCCTTTCAGCAAGTAATCAAAATCGACTCAAGGCTACGACCTCTACGACCCCAAAAATTTAAGGAACGCGCTCTTAACTATTAAGCTCCATATTTAGCGAAGTCGGCGTTGAGCATATCGCCGGTCTCCATGAATGCCTGATGGAGAGCGAATGCTGCGGGGAGATAGTGAGGGATGTGTCCACCGACTTTCTCGCCGAGTTTGAGGTAATCCCACATCAGTTGCTTGTACATGGGGTGCACGCAGTTCTCGATGATACATTCGGCACGCTGGCGAGGATCTTTGCCGCGAAGGTCGGCAACGCCCTGCTCTGTAGCGAGGATCTTGACGGAGTGTTCGCTGTGGTCGAGGTGTGACACCATCGGCACGAAGGTTGAGATCTTGCCACCCTTCTGGATCGAGGGGCAGGAGAAGATCGAAAGGTAAGCATTGCGGCTGAAGTCTGCCGAGCCACCGATACCATTCATCATCTTGGTGCCCATCACGTGGGTCGAGTTGACATTACCGAAGATGTCGGCCTCGAGGGCAGTGTTCATGGCGATAAGTCCTAAGCGACGCACGATCTCGGGATGGTTGGAAATCTCACCGGGACGCATCACGATCTTGTCGCGGAAGAAGTCGATATTATCCATGAAGCGAAGCATAGCGTCGTCGCTGAATGTCAAGGCGCATGTCGAAGCAAACTTACATTTACCCTCTTCCATAAGAGTCATCACGGCATCCTGGATCACTTCGGTATACATCTCGAAGCAGGGGATATCCGGGTTCTCACCCAAGCCGTAGAGCACTGCGTTTGCCACATTGCCCACACCCGACTGGATGGGAAGGAACTCTTTGGGAAGTTTGCCGGCCTTCAGCTCGCGGGCGAGGAACTCGCAAATGTTCTGCCCGATGCGGGTGGTCAGCTCGTCGGGGGCTGTGAAGGGGGCGATGCTCTCTGATGCGTTAGAGGGAACTACGCCGATGATCTTCTTCGGGTCGATCTTCAAAATCGGTGAACCGATACGATCGCTCGGCTTGTAGATAGGTATCTCGCGACGGTGAGGAAGATCCAAGGGTATGTAGTTGTCGTGGAAGCCACGGAACGAGTTGTGATAGTAGGAGCTATACTCGATGATCACCTTCTTCGCCATCTGTGCCACTGTCGGGCTCATGCCAAGACCGGCGCCCAAGATCACTTCGCCACTCGGACTCATCTCGGTAGCCTCGATGATCGCTACATCTACGTCTCCATAGAACCCATATCGCATGTCTTGCGACAGGTGGCTAAGATGAAGGTCTGAGTAGTGCATCCCATTGCGGTTGGCAAGTGCTCGGCTATCCTTGTGACCCTGGTAGGGGACACGAAGGCCGATCGCATCTGCTCTCGACAATTCGCCATCTACATGATCGTTGGTCGATGCGCCTGTAAGTAAGTTAACTTTAAATGGAACACCTTTTTCATGGAGGGCCTTGGCGCGCTCTGCCAATGCCACCGTTACGACTTTCGGAGTTCCCGAGGCTGTGAATCCGGATAATCCGATATTATCACCATTTTTTATCACTGATGCAGCCTCTTCTGCGGAAATAAATGGAATACTCATTTGTAACGTTTAGATTTAAGTAGTAAATTTGCACAAAATTAATAATTTTATGCAATAGTTGATAATAATGAAACCATTTTTTTTAACGAATAACGAAAAAAAGTGCACATTTTCAAAAAAAGTGCGCATCGAAACTTACGGTTGTCAGATGAATGTCGCTGATTCCGAGGTCGTTGCCGCCATGATGGCTCTCGCAGGCTACGAACCGACCGATTCTGACGATGAGGCTGCTGCTGTCTTACTTAATACTTGTTCTATCCGTGACAATGCCGAGCAGAAGATTTACTCTCGTCTCGCCTATTGGAACTCTTTGCGCCGCAAGTTGGGTCGTAATATCATCATCGGTGTGATCGGTTGCATGGCTGAGCGACTCAAAAATGAACTCATCGAGAAGCATGGCGTCGACCTCGTGGCAGGCCCCGATGCCTATCTCGACCTCCCCAATCTGATCGCCGCCGCCGAGACCGGTGAGCCGGCTATCAATATCGACCTCTCTACTTCCGAAACTTATCGCGATGTCGTGCCACGTCGTCTCGGTGCCACCGGCCCGATCAGCGGCTTTATTTCGATCATGCGCGGTTGCAACAATTTCTGCTCTTATTGCATCGTGCCCTACACTCGCGGTCGAGAACGCTCGCGCGAGCCTCAAAGCATCCTCCGCGAACTCCAAGACCTACACGACCGCGGTTTCAAGGAGGCTACACTTTTGGGACAAAATGTCAACAGCTATTCTTATACCGACTCCGAGTCGGGCACCGTCGTCGCTTTCCCCGACCTCTTGGAGATGGTGGCTAAGGCTGCTCCCGATATGAGAATCCGCTTCTCTACTTCCCACCCCAAGGATATGAGCGACCGCACTCTCGAGGTGATCGCTGCCTATCCCAACCTGGCGAGACATATCCACCTCCCCGTGCAGAGCGGATCGAACTCGGTCCTCAAGAATATGAACCGCTGTTATACTCGCGATTGGTACCTCGACCGCGTGGCTGCCATCCGGCGTATAATCCCCGATGCCGGACTCTCCACCGATATGTTCACCGGTTTCCATAATGAGTCGGAAGAGGATTTCCAAGAGACACTCTCGCTGATGCGCGAGGCCGGCTTCGATTCCGCTTTTATGTTCAAGTATTCGGAACGCCCCGGCACGTTGGCATCGCGTATGATGCCCGATAATGTCCCGGAGGAGGTGAAGATCGAACGCCTCAATCGTATGATCGCTCTCCAAAATGAACTCTCGCTCGAAAGCAACCGCCGCGACATCGGCAAGACTTTCGAAGTGCTGGTGGAGGGTCGCTCCAAACGAAGTGCCGAGGAGTATTTCGGTCGTACTACTCAGAATAAGGTGGTGGTGTTCGCTCGCGGCAATAATCGCCCCGGCGATTTCATCAAGGTCCGCATCGTCGACGCCTCTTCCGCCACTCTCCGTGGCGAACAGGTGGATTAAGAGCGCGTCCTACGATTTTTCTCTCAACTCTCTCCTCCCTGACGGTAGTGGGGGTGGTGGGTCAGTAGCTCGCTGCGGAGGCGCGATCGATCTAAGTGAAGATAGATCTCGGTGGTGGCTATCGATTCATGCCCCAACATCTCTTGGATGGCGCGCAAGTTGGCGCCACCCTCCAATAGGTGGGTGGCAAAGGAGTGTCGCAACGTGTGGGGCGATACTTTCTTGTTGATCCCCGCTGCCACTGCCAAGTCGCGGATGATGTAGAACACCATCACCCGTGTCAGCGGTGCCCCCCGCCGATTCAGAAAGAGAATATCTTCATTCCCCGGCTTAATCACCCCACGCTCTCTGAGGGGAAGGTAGTCTCTGATCAGCTCTATCGCCACCGGCGATAGGGGCACAAGTCGCTGTTTGCCCCCTTTCCCCTCCACGATGATATATCCCTCGTCGAGTGAGATGCGCGAGAGGCGTAGCGCCACTAATTCCGAGACGCGTAGCCCGCTCCCATATAGCGTCTCGATGATGGCATGATTGCGGGGCGTCTCATCTTTGTCTGCCGGAAGGGCGGCGATCATCGCATCTATATCCTCTACACTCAGCACATCGGGCAGACTCCGCCCGATGCGGGGAGATTCGATCAGCTCGGTCGGATCCGATTCGATATACCCCTCCAATCGCAAAAATTTGAAGAAACTACGGATTCCGGCGATAAAGCGTGCCTGCGACCGCGCCGAGATCCCCAGGTCATGAAGCTCGCAGAGAAGTGTGTGGATATCGTCGCGTGTCACCTTGTCGAGACTTAACCCCTGAGTCTCAACAAATTCCAATAGATGACCGACGTCGACCAGATAGCCCCGCGCTGTGTTGTCGGAGAGCCCTCGCTCCAATACAAGATGATGAGCGAAGTCGCGGGCTATGTCGGTCGATGACTTTAACGGTCGCATTGATGGGTAGCTGTTTTGCTTAGTAGGGGAGTGGTAAAGAGCGCGTTCCTAAGAGCGCGTTCCTTAAAATTTGATGGTATATGCCACTTTCTGCATTTCGGGGCGCGACACGATGATGGCTCGCTGCTTGTCGTAGAGCATCACGCCATGTTCCAATGCTTCGAAGAGTCGTTGGCTCCATCCCTGCGGGATGCGGCGGATGGCGATGATGCGCCCCGGAGTGTTGAGCAGTGCTGTCAGCGTTTCCAACGAGAGGTAGTCGCCTGTGGAGCAGACAAGTGGACATCGGTCGGCACGCCCAGACGCCGTGATGATCTCCATGCGAGAGTTCACTGCCAAGAGTGCTGTGCGATATGGCGCCATCGATTCGGGGGGCATGAAGGCTTGCTTCACGTCGAAGTAGGAGGAAAGTCGAAGCAACATCTCTGCCTCTCTGATACATGACAAGGGTATACCGCTCCGATATGCCGCCACGTCGATATCCTCATAGCCATAGTAGGCATAGCCCCGCGGAGGATGTATCACCCTCTTTACCAGGTCGTAGGCAAAGGGCGAGTGTACGCCATATCCTCGCGAATGTCGCCATCGCTTGTAATATTCCACGATTGAGCCTATCATAGTTTAGAACGCGTTCTTTGGATTTTTTCGGTCGGTTGATGTGCCGGACGTGTTTCCGACATTATTTTTTGCTTCGAGTAGCCACTATCTTGAGGATTACGCCTGCCAATGCTGCCAAGAGGAGCAGGTAGATCATCACTACGCAGGTCACGCCAACATTGTCGGTGATTCGCAGGGATTGCGGATCGAAGGTCATCACCACGTCGTGGCTACCCGGTGCGATCTTCATGGCGCGAAGCACATAGTTGACACGTCCGATCTCTGCCGGCTTGCCGTCGATGGTTGCCTCCCATCCCCAAGGGAAGTATACTTCGCTGAATACTGCCACACCACCCCGGGCGGTCGTCGCTTTGTAGGTCAGTTTGTTGGGAGCGTAGGAGGTCAGATAGATGGTGTCGCCTGGTGCCGGGGATGTCGCTGTGCCAAGCATCTCTTTGAAGCGAGCATCTGCTACAGCGCAACTGTGCGTGTCGAGCGAGTCGAGTGCCGACATCTCGGCGTTGGCATCCTTGACATAGTCGATCCTGCTTACCCACCAGGCATTGCCGCATGCCTCGGGATTGACTATCACACTGTCGCTCTTGATGAAGTAGCGGGCATTGAGCATGTCGATCACATTGAGGTTGCCATTATAGATCTGGTTCTGCAGCAGGTCGTTGTAGCGGGTCAACTTGGCGGCATGATAGCCTCCGATGGTCTTGTGGAAGTAGGAGGAGCGTGCACCACCCATATCGTCAAGGTCGAGCACTCGATAGTAACTCGTGTCTTGAAGGATCTGCCGGTCGGCTGCGGTCATCTCGAAGAATGCCTCATCTTCTGCGGGTGCTACGAAGTTCTCGGAGTTGACATAGCGGTGATTGATCGTATAGAGGTCGATCAGTGTCAGCAAGATTACTCCCGACACAAGGATATACCCCTTCTTGATAGTGCCTCGCAGATAGAGGAAGATAAGTCCCCATCCCAACAATATAAAGATGAGGGAGCGCAGTGCATCGCTGCTCACCAATTCCAGACGGGCACTCTTTATGGCGTTGATGATGCCGTAGAGAGCAGGATCGGAGAATACCCCCATCTCGGTGAGTTGCTCGATTTCCGATACGGAGAAGGGATCGCCGAATATCGAGGGGAACATCCACCCTACGAAGCAGATCAGCGCTCCTATGCCGAAGATGATATGCAGATATAGCGGCTTGGCGCGGAACTCTTCGGGATGCTCGATGAGTCGGGCGAGACACATTGCTGCAAGTAGCGGTATGGTAAATTCCACCACCACCAGGATTGAGGAGACGGCACGGAATTTATTGTATGCCGGGAAGTGGTCGATGAATATGTCGGTGAGCCAGGAGAAGTTGTGTCCCCAGGAGAGGAGGATGGCGAGGATCGAAACGGCAAGGAGTGCCCATTTCATCGGCGATTTCACCATGAAGAGGGCGAGGATGGCGAGCATCAGCACGAAGGCGCCGACATATACCGGGCCGTTGGTCATCGGCTGATTGCCAAAGTATTGCGGGAATTGATAGACGAATTGCAATTCTTCGGGTGATAGGCTTTGCAATGCATCACTATCGACATCCGCCACGGAGAGGAGCTGATTCTTGCCCGCCACAGGCTTGATGGTGGCACCACCCTTGACATTGGGAAGAAGCAGGGTGAAAGTCTCATCCACACCATAACTCCAGGAGGTGATGTCGCTGCGCTTCATGCCGCCGGTGTTGTCGCCACCCGGGGTGGTGAGCTCGGTGGCGCGTCCCCGAATCGTCTCTTTCGAGTATTCGTAGGAGTTGTAGAGGCTCGAGGAATTGACTCCCACGGCGAGTATGGCTGCCACCAGCGCACACGCCGTAGCTATCGACCAGTGTTTCATCTTCTTTTCGCGGATGGCGATCACAAGCCAGGTCACGATCAGTGCCACCACGACGAAGAGAAAGTAGTAGGTCATCTGAGGGTGATTGCTCTGTAGTTGCAACGCCCCAAAGAGTGCTGTCAACGCCGTGCCGGAAAGATATTTGCGCCGGTAGAGCAACGCCAAACCACCTATCGTGGGGGGTATATATGCCAAGGTGACAAATTTCCAAATATGTCCCGCTCCGATCAGGATGATGAAGTAGGTGGAGAATCCCCATGCCAAGGCCCCGAAGAGTGAAATATACCACTTCATCTTCATGCAGAGCCCCATGATGAAGAAGCCCATCATCATGATAAAGAGCAAGTTGGCAGGATATGGCAAACCGAGCATATAGACCTTGCCCACCCAGTCGAGCCAGCTGTTGGCTTTATAACTCGGTGCTATCTGGAAGTTGGGCATACCCCCGAACAGGGAGTTGGTCCAGCGTGAGTTCTCGCCGGTGGCTTCGCGATATGCTTTTACCTCTTGACCATTGGCAAGTCCTTGCATCGTGTCGGCTTGTTGCAACACGTTTCCCTCTACATCATCGGGAAAGAAAAAAAGAATGGCCACGATGGCAAGTATTGCCGTGGCCAATATATAAAGGAGTGATTTCTTATTCATATTCAGAGTGATTGGCTCTATCTTGGGTGTGATGGAGTGCCTGGTTATTTCTTAGTCTTCTGTGTCGATATGGATCTGACGATGGAAAGTCTGCTCCAAGGAGATCAAAGTTTCGGTCTCGGTGACGCCAGGGATGTGCTGGATCTTGTCGTTGAGCAACTGCATAAGATGCTGATTGTCGTAGGCATGCACCTTTATAAGCATCGAGTAGGGGCCGGTGGTAAAGTAACATTCCACCACTTCCGGTATCTTCGATAACTCGGCGGCGGCTTCGCGATAGAGCGATCCCTTCTCGAGTCTTACTCCGACGTAGGTGCAGGTATTATATCCTAATTTGTGAGGGTCAACGATATAGCCCGAGCCGACGATCACTTTCATGTCGATAAGGCGCTGGATGCGTTGATGGATCGCGGCGCGAGATACACCACATTGTGCAGCGATATCCTTGGAGGGGATTCGTGCATTTTCCATTACGATATTCAGAATCTTCTTGTCAAGATTGTCAAGTTTTTCCATCATGGTTTCAGAATGTAAATATTTTCTGCAAAATTAGGTATTTTTTATGATATTTACAACGAAATCAGCCCTAAATGATAGCAATTTGTAAAAATTTGACACTTTCCCTTATTTTTACATCATAAATTGTTGCAAAATGTCAAGGTCTTTGCGAGTAGCGGCAGCAACAAAATCTTCGTAACTGCACATCAAGTCGGCAAGTGCTGTCAGCGAATTTTGTGTCTGCTGGTTGTAGAGGGTGCCGCTCATGGAGTTATTGTCCAATTTTCCTTGCAGGGCTCCGTTGACTCCGGAGATGTCTTCCATCATCTTCATCTGGATCTCTAAGAGTTCGGTGATGCCGATATCCACTGACTTGGAACTCACCTGCTGGGGCAGTGGCACTCCGCTGCGTGGCCGATACACGATGACTCCATTGAAGCGCCCCCATTCTTCGGCGATGTCGGTGATGTCGACACCGTCTGGAAGCGACCCCTCGGGGAAGAGCAGAACTCCCTTGGCGGAGGCTCGCAACACCCAGTCATACATCGAGATAAGTCGGTTGGTCAGTTTCTGCTGGTCGATGATGTCGCTCACGAAGGAGTGGATCTCTCCATCGATATAGGGATAGGCTTTAACCACATAGGGATGACTGTGATGCCGGTAGGGTGTCCGGCAGCGTTGCAACACTCTCCCCGTTTCGTCTATGATGCTGAGTCGCCACTCTTCGCGACTTGTGTAGCGCACCGCAATTCCCGGAGCATCGACGAGGCGACGCCGCTCATTCTCTTCTTCGATCTCGGGATATCTCTCTGCCGATACTTGATAGTAGATCCCTTTCGCCCGGTCGTGGCAGGAGAGCAGGTCGACACTCCGTCGATCCCATATCTCGTAGATGGTGCAAGTGACATCCTCTTCCATGCCCGGTGAGACTCCGTAGAGTCGCCGCAGGCGCTGACGATCGCCCGGATGGCGCGTTAGAGTGGAGAGGAGACGGTCGAAGGTGATGTGGTGGATCTCTCCGATCAGCGTGATGTCGTCGCCTCGAAAGTCACGCCCCGAGCGCTCTACGAAGAAGTTGTTGAGGTCGACTATGTCGGTGTGGCAGGTCTGCATTCCCCCTTTCGTGCCATACCATTTCTTGTGGACTACCATGCCCCCGATCAGAAATTCCTCCATCGAGCGGGCATATACCTCTTCGAGACGATTCTCTTCGATGTTTTTCTTTAATATTCGGGTGAGTCGCTCTCCTTGTGCCGCTTCGGCTTCGTCGCGCCAGTGTATCCGGGATGTCTGACTACGGTTGCGCCAGACTCCCAAGACGTTACGCACCAAACGGCGTATCAGATTGTTCTTCAGCGGCATATTCCCTTGCCGTTTGATGTATTCCTCTTCGGATATCTTGACGCCATGATCCACTACGGAGTCGATCCATTGGTCGCCGTAGGTGAAGCGTTTGCATCGCTCGCGCTCTCTGCGGTAGGGGAGAAGTGCCCCATAACTCTCGATGGCGCGTTGCAGAAGTCGCTCATCGCGGAGCGGCTCGCTGCTATATGTCGTTGTTTGGCAGGTCTTGTTCATCATAATTGAATATTCTTAGGTGTTGTTATTTGAGGTCTATATGGAAAGTAATCGCATCGAAGGTGGAGCCTCGCGGGGCTATGACTTCGACTCTCAACCAGCGAGTGCGTATTCCCACCGGGAGGCGGATATATCCACCCTGTCCGGTGGCAATCTTGCGCCATCGATCGCGATGTCGCGAGATGTAGAGGCTAATCTCGGGGAGATCGGGATCCCCCTCTTCGGCGGGTGGAATGTGGTTGTAGATGCCTCGAAGTGCCACCTCTCTTATTATCTTGTCGTCGTCGGGATAGCCTAAGTCGAGTGGTGTCGTTTCCAACCTCACCCTGGTATAGTTCTCCTCCTCTTCTCCCCCTCCCGGCAGTGTCGGGTCGTCGATCTCGCCGCCACTGCCACTCTGGTTGGGATCGAATTTGGGAAGTAGTTTCCAGGTCGCCAATGCCCCCGGGGTGACAGGTAGTTGCAGGGAGGCTATCCCCGCTGAGGCTTGCGCTATATCCACTTCGCCAATGATCCTCAGGTCGCTGTCGGCCATGACAGAGGCGCGGATCACATCGGGGGAGAGTCGGTCGTATTGCCAGCATCGAGTCGTTTCGCCATATATGTCGTTGGTCGTCACCCCTTCTATGGTCTCGTCACCGGCGAGGAGGTCTCCCTGTCGGGTGGCGTAGAAGACGATGGCTTCAGCTCGCGATGCTACAGATTCGGGAAGTTCAAATGCCGGAATCTGCGCCGTGACCTTCACCGGCGTGCAAATCATCTCGACGATGGTCTGTAGTGAGGTGCCGTTGAGTGCATATTCGCGTATCGCCAAGAGTGGCGCCATCGTGTTGGGAGCAAGGTAGACCGGGGTGGATACACTGCAATATGTGCCGTCGTTCAGCCGGATGGCGCAGCCTATGCGGCAGGGCCCAAGTAAGAGGGAGGCCTCCGCAGCGTCAGTGATGAACTCTTGGAGTTGACCGATTACGCTGTTGGTAAGACGCTTGATAAGAGTGTCGCTAGCCAAGGCTGTGCTTGGGGCACCGCCAAACCATGATTGCACCAACGGGAGGTCATCGTCGGGGATGACACAGCTCATCAGCGTGGCGGGGTGGGAGTAGCGGGAGAAGATGTATCCCTCTAACTGTGAGGGATACATCGAGAAGGTGATACTCTCCAAGATGCCGGAGAGATCGGGGAGCGGTTCGGTGTCGCTGTCGGTGCCCGAGTCGGAGTCGTTGCCGCCTGTGTCGGGATCGGTGTCGTAGATGGGAGTGAGGGTGTGATTGTAGGTGAACAGAGGCACCCTCACTCGTCGGGTGCGTCGCAGTAGTCTCATAGGGCATCTTGTGCTAAGCGGAAAATGGATGGCAATTCGCGAGAGGAGTTGTAGGCATACGAACTGAAGTGAGGCATACCATCATCTTGGGGCTCACCGTTGGCGAGCTCTTCGATGGCCAGGTTTCTGCCTTTCAGTTCGCCGTCGGATGCTGCTCGTGCGATGGCATCGTTATAGTCAGCCGCCTTGCGAGCAAGATCGAAGAGAGTCGGCGTATCTTCGCCGGCGGCTAACGAATGGCGGATGGCAAGGATCGTCTCCATAATTTTCTCTTGCTGTGTGCCGTCGATTTCCCTCTCTTCACACCATGTCGATAGCGCCTCGCGGAGTGCCTCTTCATCAAAAGCATCATTTTCGGGGTTAGTTACTTGATCTGCTTCAGCAGTCGGATTGCATTGAGTGTCGACCATTTGATCGGCATCTTCGTTCGATTTGTTCTTCTTGAAAAACATAACTCTTGGTTTTAGTGAATAGTGATTAGTGATTAGATATTAGTTAATAGATATTAGTGTTTTATTAATTCCTCATTCCTAATTCCTAATTCCTAATTCCTCACCATGCTGCCATGCCGCCGGAGGGACGGTGATTTATTCTGTAGGGATTGTCGGCGGCGGTGACTCGTCGCGGCATCTCCATCTCGTGGTAGCAGATATGAAGCCCGATGGCGCGCGTCATCAGCAGGTCGTCGTGACAACCGGCTATCGCCCCATACGAACCATTCTGCCGCCGCTCGTAGGCCAAAAACTCATCCAAGCACATCGGGTCGTGCTCGATATATAGCCCTTCGCGGATCACCTTCACCAAGGTGGTGATGATCATCGGTTTGGTGGCTACGTTGGTGTGAAAACCGTAACGTGTCGGCACCCCTTGCGCCACCTCTTCTTCACTCCTGCGTCGAGCATAGAGGTTGGGGTAGATGTCACGAAGTCGGTTGAGGATGAAGTTGGATTGGTTGCCGTCGGTGTCGCGGTCGGGATCGCGTGTCTCTAAGGTGTTGCTCTCGATCACAAGGAGGGCATTGTCGTAGTAGGAGGAGACGACTGCCGCTCGCCACGCCAAGAGGTCGAAGTCGGTATGCCCACGCCATTGCGCCACCACCTCCGGTCCCGACGCCTCGATCATCGGCGCTCGGTCGAAGACCACGATTACCGACCAGTCGGCTTTCGAACTCCTGCCCCCTACGTCGACCACCGTGACATAGCGGTCGCGAATCCGACTCCCGCTATCCCTATCGGGATGACGCCACACTGTCCACCCTCCCGAGGCAAGGGGCTGGAAGGTTACCGCCTCCAAGAGATGTCGCCGATGGGTCGGCGTCATGAAGGATTCCAAGGCATCGTAGTCATCGACACGATTGAACTCCCCTCGTTCGCCAGGCTGTTGACACCCCTCCCGAAGTCGCTCTACCTTGTATTTGTCGAAGACGCGTGCTCCGGAGTGTACGAAGGCTTCGACATCGTCTGATGGATATTCCGACGCCATCAGCCCATGGTCGGAATATTTCGACCGCTCGGAGATATACCAGGCTATCGCCTCGAGGGTGGCTCCCCGCTCGAAGAGCCACCACAGGTATTTCCCCGGCTGCTCGCGGTCGGAGGCCGCATTCTCGACATATCTCCCCTCGACAAGTCGCCGTGCCAATTCGCGCCGTTCCCCCTCGCGGAGGGGAAGCGTGTATTGGTCGATCTCATACCAGCTGATGAAGAGGGCATCAAATTGTGAGATGCCACGTCGAGCCGCCTCATATTCGCGATGGAAGAAGTTGCCGGTGCCGTTGGCTGTCGATTCGTAGACGATCATCGTCATCGGCCGCAACAGAAGACCGGAACAGGCTGATTGCAAGATCTCTTCCGGAGTCTTGCGATCGGTCTTCTTCCAGATGCCCACCTCGGAGCAGTGGACCAAACTGTAGTCGCCGCCGCGACAGGAGTGAGGCTTCTCCGCTGTGCCTAATTTTACTTTGCAGTTGCGCGCCGGCACGCGAAACATGGAGCGGGTCTTCCCTACCCATTCCACAAGTTTCTCTCCCCTCTTCGGCTTGTCTCCTTCGTCGTAGAGCAGGTCGAGGGGATAGCGCTCGATCATGCGGTCGAACATGTCTTTGATCTCGTCGCTCGCCACTCCCTGATGGGCTATAATCAGCGAGTTGAGCCCTCGTTGATGCACGAGTTGCAGCCATGCCATGTACAACTGGGTACATGTGCTTCCTCCCCATTGTCTCGCCTTTAGCAGGATGAGTCGGATGGGACGGTCGGCAAGACGCATCTTCTCGAAACTCTCTACAAGTTTGCGCTGGGGACGGTTGAGACGGAAGAGCATGTCGTCGCCACCCTGCTTGTTCTTGATATATGCGCGAGTGGCTGCCCAGTAAGGGAAGTCGTGGCGCTGACGGATGCGGTCGATCCGGTCGGCAAGCCGCTGGCGGTCGCGCTGCACGATGCTGCGCCTCTCGCGTGCCTCAAGCCAGGCATCGACACTCCCATATCGTAGTAGGGAGGCTATCTCCGGTTCACTCCGCATCGACTCGGGTAGCCATGCCGTCGGCAGTCCCTTCACTTCGAAGAGAAAACGATCCCCTGTGGAGTTCTCTCCACTCACCGGGTCGAAGGGGGCGCGGATCGCTGCCATGCGTCGCGCATCTTCGGCGAGGATGTGTTCCACTTCGTCGAGCATCTCCGGGTCGGGTATCTGTAGATTCTCAAATATTGTTGTCATGTCGGTAATAGTGTTTGCTGTTGGATAGGTAGTGTGATTGAGTTGTCAGATGGCTTGGAGTTGTCGCCGACTTTTGCGGGTGCGGTAGATGATGCATCGTGCCGATTCGTCGGTAAGGTAAAATTCCGGCGCCTCTTGATAGATCACTTCGCTGCATGCAGCGAGTAGCGTCATCTCGGGATGATATGCCAGTACCCTCTTGACGCGACGGGTTATCTCTTCATACATCTCGCGTCGCTTCTGATTGATCCGACCCAACGATCGCCCTTGCAACATCGCTGAGACGACGATCGCTGCCCGTTGCTCACTCACCCAAAATCGGGAGGAGGGTCGCGAGGCTGCCATGCCAAACATATCTCGGAGCGCAACGCCGCGCGATGTGCGGAGGATATCCATAAATCGACGATGCAACTCCCGGTTGCGATCGTCTGTGAAATCTGATGTGCTGCCCTGTTTCTTCATAATAGTTTCTTTTTAGTAATGAGGGATCCGACTTCGGCTCGGACCCGACATCGGATCCCCCTTTATGATATAAATTGTAAGTGTAAAGATGTGTGGAATAAGGTGTTTCAGATCATTCTTATTCTATTATCATCGCGCCCATCGCTCTCTATCAGGAACGCATCTTTGATAACTCGCTGCAAAATTAACAAGTCGGACTGCTACTTCTTGGCAGAGCCAAACTAATAAGTGTAAAACAATGTTAATAAGTGTGAAATAAAGACCGGCAATATTTTCTTTCCCGAAGTGCATATACGAAAAAAAGAGACGCATCACTGTGTCTCTTTTTTTTCGATCGACCTCAAAATCCTTCGAAGTGCGACCGTGTGTCCTAATTCTAATTGATTAAACTATTAATCCATAACTTTACTAATGCAACAATAATTTGTCAATGAAACGATATATACGATATACTTTTTGTCAATGAAACGGAACTCATGCTATCCCTTTTTTGGGATCTCATGTCGATCGGCTCGCGCTGTAATCAGCCCTCAACACCGATTTACTTTGCAAAGATACTCATTATCTTTCATTATTTCCAAATAATTATCTCATTTTTAACATTTCTTTTTTTAAAGTAGTGTTAAAATTCGGATTTTTTGTTCTTTTTTGCTCCTGTTTTGTGCAATAATGCACTTTTTGGTTTCCTATCTTGTCCTTTTTAGGTGATAGTTTATTTCTCACGATATTGGCGGATGACGTCGTCGAGCCAGTCGATATTGGTGTCGACATGTTTGGTGCGCTCGATTGCCACCGGCACTACGGAGATGATGCCATGTGCCAACGCCCATTCGTCGGTCTCAGTGTTCTCCGGCTCCATGTTCTCATATCTGCCGGTGATCCAGTAGAATTTCCGCCCGAAGGGGTCGGTATATTCTTTGTATTCGTCGTTCCATCGCCCGTTGCAGGGATCGCATACCTTCATCTCTGCCGGAACGCCCTCGATGTTGGGCACGTTGACATTCAGACATACACCCGACGGCAAACCCTTTTCCAACACTGCGCGAGTCAGCAGATCGACTGCCTTCAAGCAGGGGGTGAAGTCAGCATTCGGTGAGTGGTCGGTGAGCGAAAAACCAATCGAAGGAATTCCGAAGGCTGTTCCCTCCATCGTCGCTCCCATCGTGCCGCTATAGAGCACATTGATCGCTGAGTTCGATCCATGATTGATGCCCGCCACCACGATGTCGGGACGACGATCCAAGACATGATACATCGCCAATTTGATGCAGTCTACAGGCGTGCCCGTCGCACTATACATCTTCGCTCCCTTGTAGTCGGGTAGCGGATTGATGTGCAGGGGCTGGTTTACCGTGATCGCCATCGATTGCCCCGATTGTGGATATTGGGGGCAGACTGCCACCACATCGCCGATCTCGACAAGTCGCTCGATCAGAACATGTACGCCAAGGGCCTGGTATGAATCGTCGTTACTCACAAGTATTAAAGGTCGTTTTCCCATATCTTCTTTATTTAATGTATTGATTGCACCCCATTCCTATCTCCTAATTCCTAATTCCTAATTCCTAATTCCCAATTCCCTCAATTTTCTCTTTCCGCAATACATATCTTGCCCATATAGCGCTACGGTTTGCCCCCGGGAGGGTGAGCAGCACATCTTTGTTGGCTGTCTCCTTATATTCTTGACGCATACGGCGGAAGTCGCGGTGAGCGCGGATGATGGCTCGCATGTTGGCGATGTCTCCTTTGATAAGATACATCACTATGGCGAGCGTGTCGGCAAGCCTTCGTCTGAACAGTAGTTTTTGCCCTGTCTTGCGGGTCAGATTCTTATGAAGCAGGAGCAGGTTGTTGCGGAAGTTGAGGTAGGTCTTGCGAGGATCGCCCTGATGCAAGGATGCTCCCCCGACATGATAGACTGCCGAGTCGGTCAGGGCACATACCCTATATCCGGCGTTGTGAACTCGGCAACAGAGGTCGATCTCTTCCATGTGGGCGAAAAATTTCGGGTCGAGCCCGCCGAGACGATTGTAGAGCTCGGTCGGCATCGTCAAGCATGCTCCCGACGCCCATGCCACATCCGTCGGAGCTCCATCATATTGCCCCTCATCTTTCTCCACCACGTCGAAGAGCCTCCCTCGACAGTAGGGATAGCCTAAGCAATCAAGATATCCTCCGGCCGCACCGGCATATTCGAACCGACTCTTATCCCGGTAACTCAAGATCTTGGGCTGGATCGCTCCAACTTCGGGATGTCTCTCCATATATTCCATGAGGGGTATCCACCAGCCGGGGGTCACTTCGACGTCGGAGTTCAAGAGGGTGACGTAGCGATAGTCCACCTGTGAGATTACTCGGTTGTAACCCTCCGCAAAACCATAGTTCTCTCCCAGTTCGATGACTTTCACTTCGGGATGCTGCTCCCGAAGCCATGCCACTGATTCGTCGTCCGACCCATTGTCGGCTACGATCAGGTCGACCCGGTCGCTGATGGTATGGCGCGAGGCTGTCGGAATAAAGCGCTTGAGCAGCTCGATCCCGTTCCAGTTCAATATTATTACTCCTAATTCTTTCATGCGGATGCCTCTTTCTTTTCTATTATTGTTCGGCTGAGATGTTGTCGTCGCTCAGCTCTACTTCAGTAACTTTATTCACCAACGCCGGGTCGTAGGCGGCTTCTACTCGGATATAGTTCTCGGTAAAGCCATGCATCTTGCCGGCTCCGTGGGTGGGTTGCTCCCAGAGCACACGTCCTTTCGTGCCGATGTGTCGGCGGAGGAATTGGGCATGTTTCTCTTTGGAGATTTCTATCAGTTCGGCGGCGCGATGATGTTTCTCTTCTTGGCTCACTTTGTCGCCAAGGAGGAGTGCCTTGGTGCCGGGACGCTCGGAGTAGGGGAAGACATGGAGTTGGTTGACATCGAGGCTGCGGGCATATTCGCGGCTCTTCTCCCACTCTTCGGGAGTCTCGCCGCGCGCTCCCGCTATGATGTCGACGCCGATGAAGGCATCGGGGATGACTTGACGTATCCGGGCGATGCGGTCGCTGAAGAGTGCGGTGTCATATCGCCGATTCATCAGTTTGAGCACGCGGTCGGATCCTGATTGCAGGGGTATATGGAAGTGGGGCATGAAGCGCTTCGACTCCCCGGCGATCCATTCGATGATCTCGGGGGTGATGAGGTTGGGCTCGATCGAGGAGATGCGGTAGCGTTCGATACCCCCGACGCGATCCAAAGCCTTAAGGAGATCGAAAAACTTCTCGCCGGTGTCCCGGCCGAAGTCGCCGATGTTCACGCCGGTGATCACTATCTCTTTGCCACCTTCGGCGGCTACCTCTTCCGCCAATTTGACGATCTCGCTGATCTTGCCGCTACGCGAGCGACCTCGCGCGTAGGGTATCGTGCAGTAGGTGCAGTAGTAGTCGCATCCATCTTGCACTTTCAGAAAGTAACGAGTGCGGTCGCCTCGCTCGCAGGAGGGCATAAATTCCCGGATCTCCAACGAGGGTGTCACCTCAACTTGGCTGCAGCGGGTCTTCATCCATCGATCCAAGTATTGGACGATGCGCAATTTCTCGTTAGACCCCAACACGATGTCGACCCCGGGCAGACTTGCCACTTCGTCCGGTTTCAGTTGGGCATAGCATCCGGTCACGACGATGGTAGCCTCGGGCGATTGCCGCGAGAGCTTCCGCACGAGCTGACGCCCCTTCTTATCTGCCATCTCCGTCACCGAACAGGTGTTGATCACGATGATATCAGGGTCTTCACCCTCCTCGGCCCGGGTGATGCCCCGTGAGGCGAGCATCTTACCGATGGTGGAAGTCTCCGAAAAATTGAGCTTACACCCAAGAGTATAATACGCTGCTTTCAATTCCGCTTATTTTATTATTGTCATTCACCAAATGAACACACTCATTTATAATGAGAGTATATATCTCTTTAAAAAGAACGCGCCCATTCTAATACAAAAGACGCGACCCAAACAAAAAGATCACTTCCAAACTGCAAAGATAATGCAAATTCCCGAATTGCCGAAAACCCACCGCCAAAATCGCAAAAAATAAACAGTATAAAGTTTCCAATATCCGACAGCAGTATCTTGTTTAGAGCGCGCTCCTTAAAAAAAGCCATTCATCAGGTGAGTGTTCTTGAAAACTAAGATACAATAAATCGGAATATGTTAAAGTAATCGCAACCAGCTTCAATTTTTTCAAAAAATATCAAATTTTTATTTGTTTGAGAATTAGGGGGTTGATGCTGTTTGGGACTGAATGGTGAAATTTTTTTGAAAATATTTTGGTGAAAAATTTGGTGGTTTCGATTTTTTGCTATAACTTTGCACTCGCAATCGGGAATGATACCGAGAGCAAATGACTAAAGACCTTCAATTGGTGCGGTAGTTCAGTTGGTTAGAATACATGCCTGTCACGCATGGGGTCGCGGGTTCGAGTCCCGTCCGCACCGCCGAGGAGAGAGGAAGATCAGCAGCGTAAACTTCGGTTTCCTGCTGATCTTTTTTTCATATCTATCCCTTTCGATACCCCTCCTCCCTAACTCCTATCACGTCTAACCAACATTTCGCGCTTCGCTTATGTATTTCGCTATTATCAATGGCCCTAACCTCGATCTTCTGGGCAAGCGTCAGCCCGAGATCTACGGCTCTTCTACCTTCGAAGAGACACTCTCCGATTTGCGTGCCGACCTTCCTGATTATCAAATCAAATACTCGCAGTCTAACAGCGAAGGGGAGATCATCAATATGATACATGCCTGCGGCTTCGACTCCGACTGCCTCGGCATCGTCATCAACCCCGGTGCCTACGCCCACTATTCCCTCGCTATCGCTGACGCCATCGAGGCTGTCCCCACCCCCGTGGTAGAAGTGCATATCTCAAATATCTTCGCCCGCGAAGAGTTCCGCCATACATCCGTCACCGCTCGCGCCGCCAAATCAATCATCTCCGGTTGCGGCCGCGATGGTTACCTCTTGGCTCTCCTTTACCTCACACGTCTATCCCTCTCCAACTCGAACCCCAAGTGACGATACGTGGCAATGAACCAGGACCTATTCAACTACATCGAAAGGCATATCGACCCACATCCCGATAACCTTCACCGCCTCGAACGTGCCACCAATATCCACCTCATAAATGGCAGAATGTGCTCCGGCCACCTCCAGGGTCGTCTCCTCAAGATGCTTACAGGAATGATCCGCCCTAAGCGGGTGCTCGAACTCGGCACTTTCTCCGGATATTCCGCACTCTGCATAGCCGAAGGCCTTGACCCCGATGCCCACCTCGACACAGTCGAATTCGACGACGAACTCGAAGATTTCATCCGCGAGGCCTTCGCCGATTCCCCCTACGGGGAGAGAATCTCTCTCCATATCGCCGACGCCATGTTATGGATCGCCGACCGCCCCGACGCCTCATACGATATGATATTCCTCGATGCCGACAAACGACGCTATCCCGAATATTATATCCACTGCAAACGACTCCTCGCCCCCGGCGGTTATCTTATCGCCGATAATACCCTCTGGGATGGACACGTCGTCGAACCGGATCACCTCGCCGACCCACAGACCGCCGCTATTTGCCGCTTCAACGACTTGGTGGCTGCCGACCCCGATGTCGATAAGGTAATCATCCCTCTCCGTGACGGTCTTACCCTGATCCGTACGAAACCCCTTTAGAGCGCGTTCCCTTACTTTAACGCACTCTCTAAACTAAATCTCTCTCCTCTTCGTTATTATATTAGAGCGCGTTCCTTAAATTTTTGGGGCCGTAGGGGTCGTAGCCTTGAGTCG
>JBJEDL010000073.1:0-19924 GCA_051872035.1 Lepagella sp. | reverse complement strand
AATATCCGCCCCTACGACCCCAAAAATTTTAAGGAACGCGCTCTAAGAGCGCGTTTTTTAGGGTTTTCGGGTTATTTTCAGGATTAGGATTTTTTGGCGGGTGTCGCAGCTTTTGTGGTTGGTGTGGTGCAAGATGGAGAAGGTGTAGGTATCTTTGTGCCTTTCTGCCCACTCTTGCAGGTCGTATTCTCCTATTATCAGGATGCCTGACTTGGGCAGATTTTCCTCCTTCTCGCAATTGATGACACAATCACCCATATAAAAATTGACTGTGTAATACCTTAGCATATCAGCAGAGCAATAGCCATAGACAGTGTTGTCCTTGCCATAACCTTCCTTAAGGAGCATATCGGCTATCCCCTTGTCGCTTTTCACGTTGAGCGCCGTGGGCTGATATATAGCAGAGAACGACCAATATAGTGTCAGCAAAGCCACTATGGCACAGCGTATTGCACGGGTTGCGTTTCCACCGTGGATCGCGCGCCAAGTGACGAAAGACATTACAAGCGAGGCACCGATAGCGAAGATACTGCCAAAGCCAAGGCTTAGATCGTGAAAAGCATTCAAGAACATGTCGATTTTCTCCTTACCAAACTGAAAATCTATAGATTTCAGCACTATCAGCAGCAGAGTGAGCAGGGGTGCAAGCGTAGCAATAAAGCCGGCATAAAATTTCAGTGCACGGGGTGCTCTGCTATATAGATAATGGATATACTCTGCTATGAAATAGGCAAGTCCGGGGTATATAGGCAATAGATATACACTTCGTTTGCTTGCCGGGATGCAGTAAAAGATGAAAACGAGTATCACTGCGAGCGAGTTAAAGAGAATCCATGGGTTTGCATCTTTAAGGCCTTTCACCCATGCCAAGAAACCGCTTGCGCTAATACTTAATTTCGGTTTTGCATATTTGAGGCAGAATAGAGAAACAAGCAGCAACAATGTGTATGGCAGAAGTCCGGAGATTACGGTTATCACGTTGTAATACCAAGGGTTAAGGTGAGAGTCATAGCTCATAGTTCCAGTCAGTCGTCCCACGTTTTCTTCCATCATCAGCGAAAGGAAATCATCTCCACCGCGTTGCCAAGCGGCAATATACCATAGGGCCGGTATAATGAGCGAAAGGATAGCGTTGGCCGCAGTAAGGAGTGTAGCACGCCAAAAATTTTCACCACGCAACAGGTAAAACGCCCAAGCGACGAGAGCCGGCAAGAATGCACCCACCGGGCCTTTAGTGAGCACGGCACCGCTCATCAGCAATATGGCTCCGAAAGAGAAAATCCGCTTATGCTTCCGATAGTTGTCATAGAGCAAATATGTAGCGCCGACGATAAAAGCGGTGAGCAACATATCCACGCGGCAGGCAAAAGCAGCGCGGTGAACCTCGAAAGCAGTCATAGTAATCAGAGCCATCATAATCGCCTTGCTATGCGAAGTGTTTCGGCGAGCTATCAGGTAAGTAGACAACGTCATGGCGATCATGGCGAGAGCAGATGGGAGGCGCGAAGTGAACTCTGTCACTTCACCACCGGTGATAAGCGACAGCAATGCGATACACCAAGCGAGCATAGGTGGTTTGTAAGGGATATCACCACCATTGCTCACGGGGAGGATCCAGTCACCCTGTTGAAGCATGGAAACGGCAACTATTGCCTCGCGCGGCTCACCTTTAGTGTTGAACAGCGCCTCACCAAGGAACGGAACAAACGTGACAAACAGCAAGCAGAGCAAGATAAGCGCCGGTCGCCGACGTAAATATTGAATTATTTGCATAGATTAGACCAAATTATTTTTTACAAAGCTACACGAAAATTGGCATAAAATCAAATATGGCAGTGCAAAATTACAAAAGAATATATATAATAATGAGAATACCCTGGTGAGAAATTGGACATTTGTGAGGATTTAATCTTAATTTAACAATGTTGTAATATTGTTGACACAATGTTGGCGTAACTTTGCAGCGAACAAAAAGTTATACCGATAAAAGATGCAAAGAAGAAATCGAGTGATGATTGCCGTGATGATGGGTGCTATAGCCTTCGGCAGCAAAGCCACTGTGATAACGGGAGTGGTAAGCGACCTTGAGAATCAGGAGCCATTGATTGGCGCAACGGTGATGACCGGCCCCGGAGGACGTGGAGTAGCTACCGACCTTGATGGCGTATATGTGATCAACATTCCTGAGGGGCGCTACACTATCGAAAGCAGCTATGTAGGTTATCAGACCGAGACAATAAAAGGAGTGAAGGTTTCGGGCGACACACTTCGTTTGGATATCGGCATGAAGCCGGATCAGCAGACCCTTTCGGAGGTGGTGGTAACGGCGCGCCAGCGACATGACAGCCAGTTGGCACAGGTCGAAGAGCAGAAGCGAAGCATGGTGGTGCAGACCGGAGTTTCGGCACAAGAGGTAATCAAGACACAAGACCGTGATGCTTCGGAAGTGATTAAGCGCATCCCGGGCGTATCGATAATCGACGAGAAATTTGTGATGGTGCGCGGTTTGTCGCAGCGATATAATAATGTGTGGCTCAACGGGAGTGCCGTACCGAGTTCGGAGGCAGACTCGCGAGCCTTTTCATTTGATATAATACCGAGTTCGCAGCTCGACAACATGGTGATCGTGAAGAGTCCGGCTCCGGAATACCCGGCAGACTTCACGGGAGGATTCGTATTGGTAAACACACGCCGCGAGCCACTGAAGCAGGGGGTAGACATCTCGTTGGGCGTCGGCATCAACGACCGTACACACTTCCGCGAATTTGTAACAGCCAAGGGGAGTTCGTCAGACTGGATAGGTTTCGACGACGGCATGAGACATCTTGACTTCGGGATGAACGGCACACCTACGTTCTATGACAATGGTACACGTATCGACCCGATAGCGAGTGGTTTTAACAACGACTGGCATGTGAAGAGCATTCATCCGATATGCGATCTGAAGCTCAATGTCGGCTACTCCCACAAATGGAACTTCGACGACGGGCAGTCACTGAGTTTGATCAGTTCGGTCAACTACTCCAACAACTATCGTACCTACTTGGATATGGAGAACTCACTCTATGGGCCCTACGACGTAACGAACGACAAAGAGGTGGCACTCCGCAAGGCAACTGACAATCAATATAGTCACGACATCCGCCTCGGAGCGATGCTTAACATGACTTATCGTCCGGCGAATCCCGACCATCTTATCGAATGGAAGAATGTGTTCAACCAGACATCGAAGATAAGATACTCAGAGCGACTCGGATTCAATGCCCAGTCTGACAACATCAACGAGATGGAATACTATTACTCCTCACGCCCGACCTTCAACACACAGGTGAGCGGACAGCACACCGTCGGGGAGAACAAGATCGACTGGAGTGCCGGCTACGCATTTGCGCAGAAAGATCTACCCGACCGCCGACTTATCGAGCGTACCGACCGCACCGACCAGACGATGGGAATCTACCGCATCAGCCGAGAATTCACCATTCTCAACGAGCACACGATGTCTGTGAGCGGCAACTACAGTCGCGAGATCCGAATCGGCAGCATCCTGCCGATGGTCAAAGCGGGGCTTTATGGCGAATATCGCACACGCGACTACCGCACACGTCAATTTCAATATGGCTGGCAACCTGACAACACCCTTCCCTCAGGGTTTATGTTCGACCCCAACGGGCAAGACAACGTGTTGATCGACAGCAACTATGGTACCGACAAACTCTATATGTATGAAGAGGTGAACTATCTCAACAACTATAAAGCACATGGCATGATGGGAGCCGGATATGTGGGCATCAATGTGCCCTGGAGTCACTTTGACTTCTATGCCGGCGTGCGCTATGAATATAATCGACAGACCTTGGAGATGAACACACGCCAATTCGAAGAGAGTCTTCAGAAGACCAACTACGACTATAGCGACTTCTTCCCCTCGGTCAACATCACCTATCATCTCAACGACAAGCACCAGATCCGCGCAGCCTACGGTCGCTCGATCAACCGCCCCGAGTTCCGCGAGCTCTCCTCCTCGGTCTACTACGACTTCGACTTGGGCAGCAACGTAATGGGTAATCCCGACCTGAAGGCGGCATATATCGACAATGTCGACCTACGCTGGGAATGGTATCCGAGCAAGGGTGAAACCATCTCCGTAGCCCTCTTCTACAAACACTTCCGCAATCCAATCGAATGGACATATACCGTGGCGGGAGGTACCGACCTTATCTACTCCTATATCAACGCTTTGGGGGCAAACAACTATGGCATTGAGGTGGATATCCGCAAGAGTCTTGACTTCATAGGGCTGAAGGGCTTCTCCTGGTCGTTCAATGGTTCGCTGATCAAGAGCAAAGTTCAGTTCGACGGCACGGGCAATAACATCGACCGCCCGATGCAGGGACAATCACCCTATCTGATCAATACCGGCATCTTCTATAGCGAAGAACGCTATGGTTGGAATGCTGCAATCCTCTACAACATCATCGGCAAGCGTATCATCGGTGTCGGCAACCGTTACGGCACTGCATCCGACGGATCATCGCGCAACATCCCGAATTCCTATGAGATGCCTCGCAACAGTCTCGACCTGTCGGTGTCGAAAAAATTCGGCAACTGGAACATCAAATTTTCGGTACGCGACCTGATAGCGCAGCGATATATCTTCAAGCAGATCGAAGAGGTGGAGACACCGAGCGGCATTAAGAAGATCGAAGAGACGACACGCAACTATCGTCCGGGACAGACATTCAATCTCAGCGTCGGATACACATTCTGATGCACGCGATAAAAGATAAAACAAAATTAGAAAGCAAACAACAACCAAAATTTTAAAGACAATGAAGATCAAAGAAAGCTTCAAAATTTACATGGCGATTCTTGCCATGGGATTGGGACTCACTTTCACATCCTGTTCAGATGACAACAAAGATCCGGAGACACCGAAGCCGGTAGATCCTGAGGTGACCTACAAGGGCAACGTGGCCTACAGCGCCGGCATCCTCTTCAACGAGGGTACACAGTTGGGCAATGGCACACAAAACTTCCACTTCACAGGCGATGTAACACTCGAGAAGGGGACCTATCTGATGAAGGGATGGATCTATGTAGACGCCGGAGCCAAGCTTCGCATTCCTGCCGGCACAGTGATCAAAGGCGACAAGCAGACCATGGCAGCGCTGATCGTAGAGCCGGGTGGATATGTAGAGATGAAGGGCACCAAAGATGCACCGATCGTGCTGACATCGGCACAAGCACCCGGATCACGTCGTCCCGGTGACTGGGGTGGTTTGATCATCTGCGGTAAGGCTCGCAACAATCAGAAGACTATGCAAATCGAGGGTGGTCCGACCACAATCCATGGAGGAGAGGATGACAACGACAACTCCGGTATCTACCAGTATGTACGTGTAGAATTTGCCGGCTATCCCTTCGACACAGACAAGGAGATCAATGGTGTGACCTTCGGCTCTGTAGGTAAGGGCACAACGATCGACCACATCCAGGTGTCATATTCCAACGACGACTCTTTCGAATGGTTTGGCGGCGCAGTAGATTGCAAATACTTGGTAGCCTTCAGAGGTTGGGATGATGAGTTTGACACAGACAATGGTTTCAGCGGCAACGTGGAATATTGCTTGTCAGTACGCGATCCTCGCATCGCCGACACATCACAGTCTAATGGTTTTGAGAGCGATAACAATGCAAGTGGCGCTGAGACAACACCTTTCACATCGGCGACATTCAGTCATGTCACCTTCATCGGTCCGAAGACCGCTCGTAATAGTGGCTTCGTCAACAGCTCCGACTACATCACAGCCGGCAGCGTATATCCCGACAATGGTTCGAAGCTTGGTAAATTCCAGTCAGCCATGCAGATAAGACGTAGCAGTAAACTGAATATCAAGAACAGTTTGGCAGTAGGTTATCCCATCGGCTTAATCATCGACGGCGAGAAGGGTAACACCGTGCAGTATGCCAAGAATGGTGAATTTGTGATCGACAATGTGATTTTGGCAGGCATGGACATCCTCGGTTCGGATAAGAACAAGCTCTATGAGGACTACTTCTACGACTACACCACCGGCACTGAGGACAAGAGTCAGCTCTCCTACTCACACCGTTACTTCCTGTCTAACCCCAACAACAAGAGCATGACAGAGGCAGAGTTAGGACTTACCGACCCGATGAATGTAGGACAGAACTACTGTCCGGCATCGGCACTGAGCGATGGCAAGGGTGGATATATCGGAGCCTTCAAAGATGGCTCGGACAACTGGCTTAGCGGCTGGACCAACTTCGATCCTCAAAACACAGTATATTGATGCTTTAAAAAGAGAACCTAATACCTAAACAAAGAGGGGGGCAGTGTCTGTTGTGACACTGCCCCTATTATGTAGTAATCAGACATAGTTAGAAAGATTATTCCTTCAAGGCATTCTCACTGCGGATTCTCCGGAGGGCTATGAAGAATGTAGCTGTGATGAGAAGCATGGATATAATGCCGGCGATACATCCGATGGTGTAATCGATATGGAATGTTTGCTTCGAGACGAAGAGATAGGTAAGACAGACGCATGTCATAAACATGGCGGGGATAAGTGTCAGCCAGTAGAACTTCTTCTCGCGAGCGAGGAACATGGTGATGGTCCAAAGTCCGATTACACTCAGCACTTGATTACCCCAACCGAAATATTGCCAGATTACGCTAAAACCGTCGGGGTTGTTGATCTGCCATAATAGAAGAGAGATGGTAAAGAGGAAAACGGGGAGGCTGACATATAGACGATTACGCTTTTTCTTTTGGTCAATTTTGAGCCAATCGGCGACGATGAGTCTGGCGGAGCGGAGAGCGGTGTCGCCACTTGTGATGGGAGCCACGACAACACCGATTATGGCGAGGATACCGCCGATAGTGCCCAGCCAGTCTCGGGTGATAAGCACGACGATATTGGGCGCCGGAGTGGCAAGTCCGGAATCGACACCCATCTCAGAGAAACCGGGTGTGGGGGATGCATAGAAGAAATAGGATGCTACAGCCGCCCAGATGAGAGCCACGACTCCTTCGGTGATCATCGCGCCGTAAAATATGGGCCTGCCATATCTTTCGGAAGCGATGCAGCGAGCCATCATAGGACTCTGAGTGGCATGGAAACCGCTGATGGCACCGCAGGCGATAGTGATGAAAAGGCATGGGAAGATGGGATCATATCCGGCAACATCGGTAGGGATCATATTGCCCAACGAGTCCCACACTTCGGGGAGAGCCGGGAATTTAACGAAAAGCATCACCATAAGCCCCACCGCCATAAAGAGGAGAGCAGCGCCGAGGAGGGGATATATTTTGCCGATGACTTTATCTATAGGCAATAATGTGGCTATAACATAATAGGTGAATATCAGAATGATCCATAATAGAGTGTTGTCATAGAAAGAGTTGAGAATCAGTGCCGGAGAATAAACGAAGACAGCCCCAACGAGCATAATAAAGAAGAGGGTAAAGATAAGTGTGACGGACTTTACACGTTTACCGAGAAACTTACCCACTAATTCGGGATATCCGACACCGCCATTGCGCATAGACAGCATACCCGACATATAGTCGAACACTGCACCGGCGAAGATGCAGCCAAACACAATCCAGAGATAAGAGGAAGGGCCGAACTTGGCGCCCATGATGGCACCGAAGATGGGGCCTGTGCCGGCGATGTTAAGAAATTGGATCATAAACACTTTGGCGGGTGGGAGCACGATAAAATCGACACCATCCGCCCTCTTCTGAGCGGGAGTCAAACGTTGGTCGGGCTGGAACACACGTTCCACCACACGCCCATAGATGAAATAGCCGGCAACAAGAGCGACTAAACCGATTAAAAAAGAAAACATACAGATATTAGATTAGTTCACGATTGATTCAAAATAAAGCAAGAGTTAAAACAACTGCCGTATGAACCTAAAAATATGAGAAACGCGCTAAGTTACTATTTTGTTGGCGAATAGCCAAATTTTTCAGAAACATTCTGCACCAAATCGAGAATTTTGGAGAGGGGTAAAAATCGGTTTTTGTGGGAATGACAAAATTTTTGTAAATTTGCGGATGAAAGTAAACCTATATATACCTGTATATGCACATAGAGATGCAAACTAATAGACGAATTGGTGAACAAAACATATAGAACATTAATACTCTTGATGTTAGGCATATTGTCAGCGGCAATAGGTCCGGGTCTTTATGCCGGTTGCCTGACAGATAAAGATGAGATGCTGCTTGAAGAATGTGAGAAAGCGGCAATGCTTCGTAAATATATATTGACACGAGAGAAGGGTGCAGAACTGAAGCGACAAGGGGAGACCGAGGGCTGTCAAGAGGCGGCACTATATGGAGAGTCCTACATCTTACGAGGCATCATCTGCATGCGCGACACGGTGGATATCACTGCCCGCATCGGCGCCTTGCAAGAGCGAGTCGAAGAGGCAGAGAAAGCGCAAGACTGGCGCAGCGTCATCATCTTGTCTCACCCATTAGTGATCTACAATCACTTCATCGGCAGCGACTACTCTCAGGCTTCGCTCTACGCATTCAAGAAACTGAATGCCGCCAAGCAAATAAAAGATGAGCACTCCATCATCTCCTCACTCAATCTGCTATCGAGCATCTACTTCACCAAGAAAGAAGAATCGGGCTATACCTACGCACTTGAGGCTTATTCGCGAGCCAAGAAGGCGAACGAACTCCCCAGCATGTATGTAGCCGCTTGTAATATAGCCAATTATCTATATAACCAAAACAAGTTTACCGATGCTCTGAAATATCTTAAAGAGGGGGAAGAGATAGCCGAGACACTCAAGATGGAATCGGAGAAATCGTATATCTACTCCTTCTATGGCGACATCTATAAGAGTTTGAAGCGATATGAGGAAGCAGAAGCATATTACAAGAAGAGTTTTGGAGATCTACCCGAGACGAGCAACTATGACAAGATATATGCACGCATCTGCTATGCCCAATATCTGATGGATATGCATCGATTCGACGAAGCGACGCGAAATCTTGAAGAGACACTCCTGCTATCGAATGAATATAAGATCAGCCTATTCAATACAGATGTATACTATTATCTCTCGATTTGCTACGAATTTATGGGAGATATCGGCAAAGCCTTGGAATACTACAAGAAATATAACGAATCCTATCAACGTCAGGTCACAGAGGCAAAGACGAAAGAATTTGCCTTGCTTGACTTGCGCTATCGGATCGCCGAAGAGAAGAGCATCAACGCAGCTCAACGCGTAGCGTTAATCCAGCGCAACTGGATAATAGTGGCAGTGACGATAGCCTTAGTATTTCTGATCATCATCGGTATCATGACCTATTTAAGGATACGCAAGAAGATGCGACTCAACAAAGAGACGGTGAGCAGATACTTGGAGACATTGGAGACAGAGCGAGAATTACGTTCGCGACTTGAAGAGGCGCTCAATCATAAGCAGGCACCGGCAGCGAGCGGACTTACCGACGACAAGCAGTCGGAGTTATTCACTCGATTCAGCAGGATGATGACCGACGAAAAGATCTATCGCAACAGCGATCTTTCGCTTGAGAAAGCGGCAGAGATGCTCAATACCAATCGCACCTATCTCTCGCAGGTGGTCAACGAGCAATCGGGACTCTCCTTCCCGGTTTACATCAACTCCTTCCGACTCAAAGAGGCTATCGAACTGCTATCGAATCCCGACAACGACGAGCCGTTGAAAAATATTTGTTTTTCTGTCGGATTTTCCACCACATCAGCCTTTTACACCCTATTCAGACAGAAAACGGGTATGGCACCCTCCGTATTTAGACAAAATGTCAAAGATCTCCGCGAAAATGGAGGGAAAGATGAATAGAAGAGCATAAAAAATAACAAAAAGACAATTAAAAACGTCAATTTACGAATTACACGACCGAAAATTTGCACTGATTCCAAAATAGGCATTAAATTGGCTGGCGAAAAAACCGAACTCAAATTATTCACCAACATAAACTTTAATGTCTATGAAGAAAACAGGTTTACTACTCATGGGACTTTTCCTCTCGGCGACAGCCTGGTCGGCGACGCCGTCGGAGACCTATCCCCTACCCAAGAACTTTGATCCTTGGAATTTGAACTATCAAATGCCCTTGGAGAAGTTGGAGACTCCACAGAGCAAAGCGACAGCACCGAAGCCGCGAGTAAGAGTCAACACACTAATCTCGCGCGAAGAGGAAGCAGAGGCGCAAGAGTTCTTCACCGTAGGGCAGAAATTTCATAAGAACTATGCCTTCAACTATGAGGGTGGTGAGATCACGACCTATAACATAGGTGTAAAAATCAACGGCACACAAGCAGTGATCAGCAACTTCTTCAACCTTGAAGCACAATCGACGAGCTGGGCGCAGGGTGTGGATTATGACGTAGAGGGTGTGTATGATGCCGAGGCACATACCATCACCATCCCGACCTCTGATGTATTCGCCGATGCCACAATAGCTGGCACCATCGGCACGTATTACACAGAAGTGCTCCTCGCCGGCGAAGTCACTTCAGATGGGAAGATGATTCCTGCTGACGAGTTGGTGCTCAATGTCAATGAAGACTTGACCATCATCACCACCGAGCAGAATTTCGGTATCTTCAACTATACCAATGATGGAAGCACCAACTATGGAGCACAATGCATCTATCGTAAATTCTATGCCAACATCCCGGGAGATCAGCCGAAATTAATCGCCTTCAACAACTCCTTCGATCTTGGGGAGACATATCCGGACACGCCTAAGAGCACCGAGTTCAGCGTGGTCAATGTCAGCAACGCATCTGCCGACTTCGCAGTAACAATGGAGGCTGACGACAATGCTTATACATCCGATCCTGCCACCGGCACAATCGATGGCAAAACCATTCAAAACTTCACCTTCACCTTCAACGCCGGCAATGTAGGGGAATATGAAGGATTGGCATCGGTAGATTATGACACTGAAGACACCACGGCAGAGGCTATCCAAGTATTGCTTTTCGGCAAGGTTAAAGCCATGCCCGACTACTCGTCGATAGTAAAATCGGGAGACTTCACCTTCAAGACATCACTTGAATATCCCTTTGAGATCACCACAGTCGAAGAGCAAACCGTGGCACGCTCTACCACCAACGGCCTGTATGGCACATCAAAACTCGAAGTTTACTTTGAAGTTCCTGAGGGCAACATCGGCAAATTCTCATGGAAAGGTCATAGCACCAATAATGGCTACTGGTATCAAAATGCCGGAGGACTCTTCGTCGATGACATCACAACGCCATGGAAGAGTGAGACCGGCAATGCCGACATCAGCGACGAAATCGAGCTCGGACCCGGCTCTCACTTTGTTATCTTCCAATATGATGGCTACTACTACACAGGCGACCCCAACAATGGTCTCTATGTATATGATCTTGAACTCGTTAACACACCGGCAGAAGCAAAAGCAGCCGAGGTGGAGACACCCTCTGTAAATCTTGGCAACTTCATGATCACCGATGAGAATCCGGTCAGCGGTTCGGGCGTGATCGTGATCCGCAACCGTGGTTCCGAGACTCTCAGCATCAGCAATGTAACAAGCAGCAACGCAGTCATTACAGCCACATGCCCCACCACCCAGGCAGGTCTTCTTGAGACTATCGAAATTCCGGTAATGCTCAATGCCTCAGAGCCTGACAGATATACCGCCACTATCACACTTGAGACAACAGCCGGCACATATACGGCGGAGGTGACAGCCTTGGTACGCAAGATGGCAGACTTCTCGGCACTCATCACAGAGGGTTCAGACCTCGTGACAAGCATCACTACCGACACATCCAATCCATTTGAGATCACCGAAGATGGTGTAGCCTACAATGCCAATAGCGGCGAAGCCGACACACAGGCATGCACATCGTGGGTACAGATCAACTTCACCGTTCCCGAGGGTAAGGTAGCAGACATCAGCTGGGATGGCTACTGCTATGGATCGTCACCCGATCCCGATTATTACTGGGCAGGCGACTATGCCACATTTGAGATCAAACACCCGATGAATTCCGGTACGACTCAAGTCTATGGCGATGGACCTGCAGATAGCGAAACCAAATTCGCTTCAGATGATTTCTGGGCTCCATTCCTTATCTCCATTCCTGGCGATCACTACATCAAGTTCGGTTTCTACAAGAATGGCGATGGGATCATCTCAGAGAAAGACCGTGTAGAGATTTCCAATCTTAAGTTCACACTCCGTGACTTCCAGGAGCATGCCGTAGAGGCAGATGTCACCGACGTGACATTCGACGAAATATATGTTGGTCCTCAACGCTACACCACAGCTGTTGTAACACTGAAGAACACAGGTAGCGCCGAACTCGAAGTAACCGAGGCAGTGGCAAGCGAACCCTTCTATGGAGTAATTCCCACCTACAACAAGGCCCAATTCAATCAGACTCTTCAGGTAGGACTTTGGTTCTATCCGAGCGAAGAGGGTGAATTTGAAGGAGAAGTGACCTTCAAGACCAACGCCGGAGATGTTGTGATCACATGTCATGGCAACACATTGTCGATGGATGGCATCCTCTTGGCAGGCGACGTGGAAGATCAAGGCTATGGCTGGAGTTTCTATGATGCCGACAAAGATGGTGACTGCTGGAATCTTGGCTACAACCTCTGGGGCAGCAATCCGGAATGGGTGCATAGTGGCAGCGATTGCTTTGGCTCACCCTCCTACTCATTCTACACAGGTGGTATCACACCAGACAACTGGCTCTTCTCGCCGCAGATAAGCGTTCCGGCAGATGGTGCAATGCTCCGCTGGTATGCAGCTTCCCACCACCATGAGCGCTTCGCCGAGCACTACAGCGTATATGTAGCGACATTTGAGGATATCGAGAATCCCGAGAATCTTGGCAATCTCACTTCACTCTTCGACGAGACTCTTGAGGCTGAATCGGCTGATGAATGGGTGGAAAACACTCTCGAACTTACAGACTATGCCGGACAGGATGTGCATCTCTGTTTCCGCCACCATGACTGCGAAGGTCAATATGTATTGAAACTTGACGACATCTTCGTATACACCATGGATAAATGGGCTGAGATGTCGGGTGGCAGCAAGGTAGTCGACATTATCACCGATGGCGACGTAGCCAAGACAGAGATTTTCAACGTGAATGGTATTCGCCTCCGCTCACTCGAAGATGGCATCAACATCGTAAAGGTGACATATAAGGATGGCAGAGTGGCAACACGCAAAATCACAGTTAAGAAATGAAACGTACTCTTATCTCTTTAGTAGCATATCTGGCCCTTAGCGGGGTCGGATATGCTCAGATATCTGATATGACTATCGGATATTGCAACGGACAACTGCCCGAGAAGGGAGATATCTCCTATTCGGAAGCCAACGCCAATGTGGAGGCGGCTATCTACATTCCGGCAGGGACTGTCAATACCTACGCCGGCAATGATATCGTATCTGTCAATGCCGGATTGGCGTCAAAGCTCAATATCGATGAGCTGACCGTATGGTTGCGCGCATCATTAGATGGAGAGAACCTGGCAGAGGCCACTATCACAACGACAACCGAACAAAAGATCGTAAAGGGCTGGAACACTGTTACATTCAGCGAGCCCTACCATATCGAATCAGGGAATAGCACAGGTCTATACATCGGCTATACTTATCATCAGAAGGGTTCGGCATTTGGTGTGGCAGCTATCAGTCAGCCTTGTGCCAATGCATGTATGTTGAAATTCGGTGAGGGCGAATGGGAAGATCGTTCATCGGAGTTGACCCTCTCAGTGGAGGGACTTCTCAGAGGTGAGAACTTGCCGAAATATAATCTTCTGCTTTCGGATGTGTCGATGCCTGATGTGTATATCATCGACCGCGGCAACTTCGACGTAGCAGGTATAGTCAAGAACCTTGCCACCTATACGATCAGCGGCTTTGATGTTGTGGCGCTTGTTGATAACGTTGAGACATCGCGAGTACATGTAGATGTAGATGGCGGAGTGGCATACAATGACTCTTATCAGTTTAATGTCGTTCTGACTCCCGGCATCACCGAGATCGGCACCGGCCGCAGTGCGGTGACCATCCGCATCGACAATCTGACCGAAGGCTCGGATGAGGATATGAGCGACAACGAGATAACTCGAGAGTTCACTATCGTGGAGCATGACTTCGCACGCCGCATCTTGGTGGAGGAGTTCACCACGGAGAAATGTCCGAACTGTCCACGTGTAGCCAACTATATGCACAACTTATTGGAAGAGGAGGAGTATGCAGAAGATGTGATCGTGGTGTGCCACCATGTGGGCTTCTACACCGACTGGCTAACATCATCATTTGACGCCAACTACTTATGGCTTTACAATCGAGATGGCGAGATCTTCGCGCCGGCAGTGATCACCGACCGCAAGCAGGCGGAGGGTACTTATTTGGCATTCTGTCCGTCGTCGCAAAGCGAGTTGGCGACCAACTGGGATAACTGCTTGGCAGCACCGGCATTCGTATCGCTCAACATCAACGCATCTTATGATGCTGACGATTACAAAAAGCTTCATGTCTCAGTCGAGGGATCAAAATCGATGGAACAGCTTAGTGAGAATTCCACCATCACAGTGATGCTCGTGGAGAACAACATTGCAGCGAGGTCTCAGGCGGGAGCCACCGGCGACTATATCCACAATCATGTGAATCGAGCGGTGAACTCGACATGGGGCGATGCATTGACATTCGACGGCGACGACTATAGCTATGAGTGTGAATTTGCACTTTCCGACACATGGGTAAGAGAGAATATGGAGGTAGTGGCATTCATCGCCAACTACAACAGCGCAAATGCGGCAGACTGCGAGGTGGCAAATGCCAATCGTATGCTCTTCAGCGACATTGACACCTCTGCCCTGTCAGAGATCGTATCAGACGAAGCAGAACCTATCGAGATATATAGCATATCCGGGATAAGAATAGCTAACCAAGGACTTGCCCCCGGCATCTACATCCGCAAGCAGGGCAAGAAGACAGAGAAAATTGTGATAAGGTAAAGTTAAGGTCAGAGCGCGTTCAGCAGAATAGTGAACGCGCTCTAAATAAGCAAACACAAAATAGGCTAAGCCGTGATGGCTTAGCCTATTTTATTGATGATTAGGGATTAGTTAAGCTTGATGGGGCTGCACGTTGATGAACTTGCGGCCATTCTTACCGGTGGTGAAAGCGACTACACCATCGATAAGGGCGAAGAGGGTATGATCCTTACCCATACCGACGTTAAGACCGGGATGGTGAACAGTGCCACGTTGGCGCTTGAGGATGTTACCGGCTTTGCAGTTCGCTCCACCAAAAATTTTCACACCGAGTCGTTTACTTTCTGATTCGCGGCCGTTCTTAGAACTACCGACACCTTTTTTATGTGCCATTTTCTATTTTGGTTTAAGCGGTTACAATTTTCTTAATCAACACTTTGGAGAACTGTTGGCGATGGCCGTTAAGGCGACGATAGCCCTTGCGGCGTCTTTTCTTAAAGACGATCACCTTGTCACCCTTCACGAGGGGAAGGAGGACTTCACATTCCACTTTAGCGCCTTCTACGGCGGGAGCGCCGACTTTTACATCACCGTCAGCGTCAAGAAGGAGCACCTTGTCGAAAGAAACGGCGTCACCCTCTTTCACCTCATCACCGAGGTGGTGGACATACAAGAACTTGCCCTCTTCGGCTTTGAACTGCTGTCCTTTAATTTCAACGATTGCGTACATTTGATAATTTATGTTTTAATCGAACCGACAAGGCGTCTGCAGAATAGCAGCACTTACTGAGCCTTTCGGCATAATTGCGACCGCAAAATTAATGGAAATTTTTGTGAATTGCAAATTTTTTTGTAATTTTGCGGTGCTTTTCGGGGAAAAGTGCCCATGGCAGAGAGAGCTATGCAGATTATGTCGCCGCAAGGGGGCATGGTTGTGGCGGCTTTTCCGGAAAAAGTGATCATAACATAATTTAATCATTTCCAAAATCTCTCAATTATGCATCTTTCAGCAGAAGAAAAGAAGAAAATTTTCGAGACTTACGGCACAGGCGCCGGCGACACCGGTAGCCCTGAGAGCCAGATTGCATTGTTCTCTGTACGCATCAAGCACCTCACAGAGCATCTTAAGAGCAATCACAAGGACTACGCAACAGCTCGTGCCTTGAAGGCACTTGTAGGTCAGCGTCGCAGCCTTCTTGACTACCTGATCCGCAAGGACATCAATCGCTATCGTGCGATTATCGCCAAGAAGGAGCTCGGTATCCGCAAGTAATTCGGAAACGCTTCAAATCAAAAAGAGATTGTGCCAATATCGACGCAGTCTCTTTATTTTTTATCGTATGATAGTTATTTTTTATCGTATGATAGAGATATTTTTTCAAAATAGAGAGGGACTGTGTCGATATGACACAGTCCCTCTTTTACATTGTGCGTTAGGATTTAAATCCTAATCGTGGAGGAATCATCTGATGATTACTTTGTATGCCTTGTTGCCTTTACGGACTATGTAAGTACCGGAGGATATGGGTTGAGAGATGCGGATACCCTGGAGGTTATAGTACTCAACAGGAGCATTGGCATCGTCGACGACAACATTTGCCACACCTGAGGTAATGCCGGTATCTCCATTCTGGTTATAGACTCCGTAATTGCGGATCTTCACGTTGTCAGCGGTCTGGGTACCACTGCCATTGTTGAAGATAACATTGCACTCATTCAGGGCGCCGTCAGTCACAACGACATATTCATAATACTTACCATTGAAAGTCATAGGCGCACCTGGCCAAGCTCCGGTGATCTCATTGCACTCATTGCTGCCATAGATATAGCAGTTCACGTTCGACCAGTTGGCAGTAGAATTGTCGAAATAGATGTGCCACTCTGTGCTTTGTTTTTCCACCTTTGTAAATGTGGCAGAACCGGTCTTGGTATCAGAGCCGTTAGAAGCGCTCCAAGTCACAGTGACAGACTCACCGACATTCATATCCCCGCCGATGGTGAAAGTAGCGGAATCGGTGAAAGGAACTTGACTGCCATCACCCACCTTATACCAAGCTGAAGTAGCGTTGAAGGCCTTGATGGTGACATCTTGAGTGTTCACGAAAGAGCCGCCATTGGGAGAAATGCGGACGCTGAGACCGGAAGCATCGATTACATCATACGGGTCTCGAGAAGTACCGATCTTATAGACACCGCCATTGACAAAGTTATAACCGCCCTGGTCGGTTCCGGGAGACTGTTCATTGCCATTATTGCTGAAGATGATCAGAGAGCCTTCAGGGATCTCGTCAGAACCGGAGTAGGTCCACTTATACATATTGTTACCGAGATATTGGAGCTTCTGACCGGGCCAAGAACCGCCGGTATAATTAGTAGAGCCATTCCACACCCAAGCAGTGGCATTGCCCCAAGACTCGTGATAGAGGAAGATGGCTTGTTCACCCGATTCGAGCACCGGTTCGATCACGGGGTCGGGCTCAACGCGAGTATCGCCGCCACCGCCACCCTGGCCGGGATTAGGCTTCACAGTCCAAGTTTCATCGGGCATAGTTTCATCGGGCCATGTAGTCCAGGGCTGATCGACAGAGGCTGTGTCATAGAGGTACTTTCCATCCTCGCCAATCTTGCCGGGGCCATTGAGCACATAGACGCGCATATTACCCTTGCCTGAGCATTGAGCGGTGAGGGTGCCATCGGTCACGACCTTCACATCGCCGGTGATGGCATCGACGTATGTACCATTCAGGATATTGGTAAATGTAGAATTTCCGGAGATAGTCACGAGGACGTAAGAGTCAGTCGAGCTATCTTTATAGCGGCGCTTGAACGACAAGCTTCCGGAGCAGCCTTCGGTAGAGTATTGACCTTTACGGAGAGCAGGCACGGCAGCACGGATCTTATTGAGGCGCTGTATGTGGCGAGCCAAGGGATAAGTCAGAGTCGAGGCCATATTGCCGGTGGCATCGCTATATTCGGCAAAATCGGAGACAGTAACATCACCTTCGATATAACCGCCGAAGTAAGCGCGACCAGTCTCTTTGAGAGCAAGCACGGCACCCTTGTCGATATCCTTGCCCTTCTGGAACTCGACCTCAGAGCCGTAATAGATACAAGGGATTCCGCGGAAAGTAAACATCAGCGAGAGGTTCTCCGCCCAAGTTGCTTGGTCCTTGTTGAAGCGGTAGTTGCTGTCGGGAGCATAGTCATGAGAGTCGACATATACCACATTGTAAGTGGCATCATTATAGAGATAATCTTGAGAGTGAACGCCGAAAGCGCCGGCAGCGCTATTGAAATTCCAGTGCATTGCAAAGTCGATGACACTCATTCCGGAGAAGTCAGTGTAGTCGGGAGTGTGGTATTCGTTGCCATTGAGCAGAGCATTATCACTGCGACGTAAGATTTCATCAGAGTGACCCAAGTCATCTTCTCCTTGTTGCAAGACAGATTCCCAGTTGGTATGACCGCTTACGGTTTCATAGTCGTGTGAGCCTTCGGTGGGAGTTGGAATAGCCACGACACTATCCCAAGAAGAGGCGTCATAATCCCATGGATAGTCTTTAGACTCCTTCCATGTGTAATAACAGGGAGAGCAGTTGTAGTTAGCACCGCGATAGATCACCTCCATGGAGCGCGCACACACCTCACCGAACATAAAGAAAGGAGTATTACCGCGCTTGGCTTTAGCTTCGGCAGACTCGGCAGCTTCACAGAGTTGAGGCAAGAAATTGTTGTTAAAAGCGAGGCGTGGGATATGTCCGGCGGTGTCAATACGGAAGCCGTCAACACCCATCTTGATGAAACGAGAGTAACAATCCACGATATATGAGCTTACAGCCGGATTTTCGGTGTTGAGGTCAACGCAGTCACCGGCGATTTGCCCCCACCAGCGGGAGGGATCATCCCAGTCGAACCAAGCTTTGTGGTGCCAGTAATTGTGGGTATCCTTGTTGGTGAAGTCGGTATTCTTCATCAGAGCCAGACGCGCACCATACTGGTCAGCGGGCTTCATGGAGGCATAATTTTCAGGCAGCATACCACCTTCGCTCTGCGGCACAACCTTCATCGAGGCATTGATATCGCCGAGATCTTGGGTATAGTCTTTCTCGAACATTTTGCAAAGGTGGCTTTCGCCGAAATTGCCTGTGTGCTGAAGCACCACGTCGAGGATAATCTTCATACCACGGCTGTGGACTTCATCAATGAGAGTCTGAAACGCCACCTCAGCATCGGCATCGGTTGAGCTTTTGCTCACATAGCGGTGGTCGATCTTGGAGAAATCCATAGCATGGTAGCCATGGTAATCGAGGCCGGATCCATTTTCCACGATAGGAGTAATCCAGACGGCGGTAAATCCCAGCGCTTTTATGTAGTCGAGTTTGTCGATAAGACCCTGGAAGTCGCCGCGCCACTCCGGGTCGTTAACATTGAGCACACCATCCCAACAGTATGTATTGTTGGTTGGGTCGCCATCATAAAAGCGAGTGGTCATCGCAAAATAAATCGTCTCATCGCGAAAATCGGTGCGATTTCCGACGAAAGTAGCCGCAGACGTGACAAGTGCTGACATGACCATCACAGCACTAAGCAGCAATCGGTAAATTTTTCTCATATTTTCATGGAAGGTTAAAAATAAGAAATTATAAGTAGATTATGTAGTTATATCATTTTAACACGAATCATATCATTTTGCAAAATTAAAAAAATTTTTAGATAAAATAAAAAAAACGAATAGCAATCTATTGAAATAAAGACGCGTTTTAGATCTCGTTCCCGAAGGGGTATAAACAAAAAAGAGGGTCGCTGATGCGACTCTCTTTTGCGCTTCAGGATGGGCTTGAACCAACGACCCCCTGATTAACAGTCAGGTGCTCTA
>JBJEDL010000072.1:0-4312 GCA_051872035.1 Lepagella sp. | reverse complement strand
AACACCATATATTTTCTCGTTTTCGTTTTGTAAAATCACCTTTTTTTTCTAATTTAGCAAAACCTAAACGATACTCTCCATCGAAAACTCGAATAGTAACTTATTAAATTCTAATAATTATGAGCAAGACCATCACTTTCAATGAACTCCGTCGTCTCAAAGACAGTTTGCCCGACGGCTCCACCCATCGCATCGCTGATGCACTTAACGTAACCGTTCAGACCGTGCGAAATTATTTCGGAGGCGTCAATTATGAGTATGGTAAGAATGCCGGTCTTCATATAGAGCCGGGTCCCGATGGAGGTATCGTGGTACTCGACGACACTACTATCTATGACATGGCTATCAAGATCCTTGAAGAGGAGAAGAATAAGTAAGCCGCTACTGCTGCTTCTTGTTCTCTCTTTTTGATGATCTTTTCTTTTTGCGCACGCTATGGGGAATCCTTCTGATCTTATCTCGCTGGTTATTTTTTCCAAACCTCGAGCCCTGGCGTTTAAAAACGCCCTCCAAGCCAATGGAATCAACGCTTCGCTCGTTGAGGTCAATGCCCCCGACCCTGACGGTCTGCACCCTCAGCAAGTTTTCGTAAGCCCCGATTCCCTCTCGCGTGCCCTGAAAATACTCGAAAGCGGAGATTTCGCTCCGGTTTCCATCCTTAAAATGACGGGTATGGGCAATAATTTGCTCATCCCCGTCGATTTTTCCCCTTCTTCTCTCCTCGCTGTGCGTGCCGGCTTCGCCCTCGCTCGTAAGTTCGACGTCGAACCAATCATCATGCATTGCTTCGATGATCACAATTTTAACCCTAATCAATATTCCCCTCGTGACTTCGCTAAGGATCTCGCCAAGGATCTCGCCAAGGAAATCGCTAAGGATCTCGCCAAGGATCATGATAAGGTCGACCCTCGCCTCCTTTCTCTCGCTTCTCAACGACTCGATGAGTTTAAGGCGCATATCGCTGAGCTTCAAGTAAAGGGAGATCTGCCCGATGTCCATTTCTCTACCGCTCTTCTGCGTGGCGTACCTGAGGAGGTCATAATCGAGTATTGCAAGCAAAATAAACCGATGATGGTCGTGATGGCTACTCGAGGCATCGACCAAAAGGAGTCGGACCTCGTCGGAAGCGTCACCGCCGAAGTTATCGACGCTTGCCGCGTCCCGGTATATTCCATACCCGATAATTACCCGTTCAATGGTGTCGAGGGTATCAAGAATATCCTCTTCTTCTGCACTCTCTCTAACGTCGATATGGTGCTGGCGCGTGCTCTCATGCGAACATTCGATTACCCCGATTGCAGCGTGTTCCTCGTCCCCGTAAGCGACCGCCCTATCTATTCCGCCGGAAGAAAACTCGATGAACTCGCATCTTACTTCAATAATGCTTACCCCGCGGCTCGTTTCTTTGCCTACCCCCGTTCTTCGCGTCGTTTCGATGATGATATGCTTCGTCTCATAGATGACAATAATATCCACCTGATCATCGTTCCTAATAAGAAGGCAAGCGCGATTTCCCGTTTCTTCCGCCCTACATTGGCCCACCGATTCATCTTCGAACGCGATATCCCACTCCTCGTCTTCCCCGTCTGATCTATTTTTCCTCTCATCAACTCCTCCCACTCATTACCTCTTCTCCCACTCATTCCCTCTCCTTCTCATCAACGCCTCCTCTCCTCCCCTTATCATTTCTTTTATATTATATCCGCAATGGTCTATCCTTCAGATTTCGAATCCAAAATCGGATTCGATACCATCAGACATACACTCTCTTCTCTCTGCATTTCTCGCCTCGGCAAGCAACTGGTCGATGAGCTCTCTTTCTCTTCTGATCGCGAGCTGATACTCCATCGCCTCGCTTGCGTCGTGGAGATGGTCGAGATTCGTCGTGCGGCTCTCCCTTTCCCCGGGCTTTGCCCTCACGATGTCATCCCTTATCTCAATGAGATACGCGCTCTCCATTCTTTTATGAGCGCATCCCGGCTCCTCCATCTCTTGCAAATGCTCTCTTCTTTCGCCGAAATCCGTGCTTTCTTCGATGATGCTCGCGCCGAGGAGTCGGACCTCCCGCAGTTCCCTCACCTCTCTGATACTCTCGCGTCGCTCGCCGATTTCCCCCACCTCGTCAGCGCCATCTCGCGTGTCATAGATAAGTTTGGCGAGGTGAAGGATAATGCCTCACCCGCCCTCTATGATATCCGCCGTTCGATGCAGCGGATGCAGAGCTCGATGCAACGAGCCGTGCATCGCGTGCTCGATGCTGCCATCGCTTCCGGCATCGTCGACAAGGATGCCGCTCCCGTCGTGCGCGACGGCCGTCTCGTTATTCCCGTCGCCGCCGGTCTCAAACGTCAGATCAATGGTATCGTCCATGATGAGAGCGCTACCGGTAAAACAGTCTACATCGAACCGGCTGAAGTCGTCGAAGCTGCCAACCGCCTACGGGAACTCCAACTCGAGGAGAAACGTGAGATCACTAATATATTAATAGGTGTGGCGGATATACTCCGCCCTCATGTCGATGATATCGCCCATGGCTGCCAACTTATCGGTCAACTCGATTTCATCTCCGCTAAGGCTGCCCTCGCCATCGACCTCGATGCCAACCTCCCTCATGTGGAGAAGGAACCGATCTTCGAGTGGTATCATGCCGTGCATCCCGCCCTGTTCCTATCCCTCCGTCAGCAGGGTCGTAAGGTCGTCCCATTGGATATAAACCTCGACCGCGATCGGCGCATCCTTATCATCTCCGGTCCTAATGCCGGCGGTAAGTCGGTCTGCCTCAAAACCATCGCTGTAGTTCAGTATATGCTACAGTGCGGTCTCCTCCCGACTCTCTATGATAATTCCCATGTCGGAATCTTCGATAAGATCCTTATTGATATAGGTGATGAGCAGTCGATCGAAAATGACCTCTCTACCTATTCTTCCCATTTGAGGAATATGAAGTTTTTCCTCGCGAACGCCTCGAAACGTTCGCTGATCCTCGCCGATGAGATGGGGTCGGGAACGGAGCCCCAAATCGGCGGTGCAATGGCGCAGGCGATCCTCTCCAAGCTGGGAGAGTCGGGATGCTTCGGCGTCGTTACCACCCATTACCAGAATCTGAAGTCGTTTGCCGAGGCTGCCCCCGGTTTCGTCAATGGTGCCATGCTCTATGACCGCGCTCACCTCGAACCCACCTTCCAACTCGCCATCGGCACCCCCGGCAGTTCTTTCGCCATCGATATCGCCCATAAGATGGGACTCCCTCTCGAAGTCATCGAGGAGGCTAAAAATATCGTCGGCTCTGACTATGTCAACCTCGATAAGTATCTCTCCGATATCGCTCGCGACCGCAAGTATTGGGCGAATAAACGACTCAACATCCGCGAGAAGGAGAATAAACTCGACAATCTCCTCTCTAAGTATGAGGAGGTGGCGGGCGACCTGAAGTCGCAACGCAAGGAGATCCTCAATGATGCTCGCCGCGAAGCGCAGGAGATCCTCGCCGGCGCTAATGCCCGCATCGAACGTACCATCCTCGAGATCCGTAAGGCACAGGCGGAGAAGGAACGCACCAAGCAACTCCGTCAGGAACTTCGTGAGTTTACCGAGGATAATCAGCGGCAGGAGGCCTCTGATGGCGAAACGGAACGTATCAAGACCCTCAAACATAAAAGCCGTAAGGCAAAGCAGAAGCAACAGGATAGGGTAGTGGAGACTCCCCCGACGCAAGCGCGACCTCTCGCCGTCGGCGATTATGTCCAACTCGATGGTGCCGGTTCGCCGGGACAGATCATCTCGATCACCGGCAAGAAGGCGGAGGTGGCTTTCGGTGCGCTTCGCACCATCGTGCCCCTCTCCCGCCTTAAACCCACCAAAGCTCCCAAACCATCTGCTACGGCGGGTGCCTCGCTCGGCGTCGTCTCTTCCGACGATTCCCGTCAACGTCAACTAAATTTCAAAACTGAGATCGATGTTCGTGGCATGAGGGCTGATGAGGCGATTCAGGCTGTCACATATTTCCTCGATGATGCCATACAGTTTAACGCCGGCAGAGTACGAATCCTCCACGGCACAGGCCATGGCATCCTCAAGACCCTAATCCGCCAACAACTCAAAGCCAATCCAGCCATAGCCGCTTTCGCTGACGAAGACATCCGCTTCGGTGGAGCCGGCATAACAGTAGTAGATTTGGCATAATTTTTTTCTTTCTTCCTTATTATCAAGAAGATGTAAGGATAAAGTAAATTTTTTGTAAATTTTTCTTTGCAAAAAATTTGCACAGTTCAAAATTTTGCTATAACTTTGCACTCGCAATTCGGAAATGAAA
>JBJEDL010000071.1:0-4349 GCA_051872035.1 Lepagella sp. | reverse complement strand
AAACAACTGGCGATAAGAAATTCCTTGTTATATGGTCGAGAAGTTACCTTTGTCCTCTACGATCCCAAAAATTTAAGGAACGCGCTCTTACTCATGATGGTAAGGTTCTCCCCTTAGTATTGTCATAGTTCGATAGATCTGTTCGATGAAGAACATGCGGACCATCTCGTGATTGAATGTCATGCGAGAGAGGGAGATCTTGGCGTCAGCTCGGTCGTAAACTCGTTGAGCAAAACCGTATGGTCCCCCCACCACGAAGAGGATTCGTTTGCGGCCGGATGCCATCAGTCGTTCCATATAGTCGGCGAACTCCATCGAACTATATTGTTTGCCCCTCTCATCGAGGAGGATTACGAAGTCGGAGGGGAGCATACGATCGAGGAGAATATCCCCCTCTTTCTCCTTCTGCTGAGTTTCGGTGGTAGCCTTTGACGCCTTGACATCGGGGAGCTCAAGCATCGAGAAGGGAAGATAATGGTTTAGCCGCTTGCTATACTCGCGGATACCGCTAATGACAAAATCGAAATGCGTCTTGCCGATCGTTACCAATACAATTTCCATAAAAACAAAAATTTAAGGAACGCGCTCTAAATCCCCAAAACGGGGAAAAAGATAAAACAATCGCAAAGATAAACATAAAATCGAAAAAATCATAAAGTAACCCCTCAAAAGGCATACTCACAGCGGAAACAACTCGATATCACCCCTACTACGCTCAGCAGTTGGCACAATTATCCTGGCTCCGCACCAAGAAGAAGTGTGATGTTGCACCGGTGATGGAAGCCCACAAGTCATACAAACCTACTTCCGCAAATAAATTCCAAAAAATTACAAAAAAGGGACTTAGCGCCGAGTAAAAATGAAAAATACTTGGCGGTAAGTCCCTTTTTTGTTATTATAAATCTTTGCGAGATGAAATTCAGTGACAAACCATTCTCAGTCACAAAATCCTACCTCGCCAAGATGGAACAACGACGATAATATTTTACCGAAGCAACATCAGCCACAAAAGCCCTGCAACTCACGATGATAGTACCCTACGGCATAGCCGACAACGCCCAAAGCCCCAAGATCCAATCAATTGTAAATATGGACGACCTGTTCCAAACAATCTGAAAGAACAAATCTTCTATTTGTAGAATATAAAAGAAAGTGTCATCGGACCGGCCGATGACACTTTCTTTATTTGGGGTTAATGCCCGGGGCATTAACTTCGGGTTGATTTCGCAAAAGTTGGTTTATTCTTTTACGCCTTGGAGCACTACCTTGATCTGGTTCTTGCCGTCGTAGAGTGTTGACATGAACTTGTTGAGGTCGGCGAGTGTGACTTTCTCGATGGCTTCCTTGCCATTGGTGAGATCGTCGATGCCGAAGAGGTAATACTTTTCAAGTTGACCTGCCCAATAGCTGTTGGTGCGGATCTTGTTGTCATACTGCTTGAGAGCTGCCTCTTTGACCTTGGTGAAATGTGCCTGGCTTGCACCATTCTTCAGAAGCTTCATGAGCTCTTCGTTGGCGCGGTTCATCATCTTATCCTGGATCTGATCGTTGGTCTGGAAGACGTAGATGATCTCCCAATATCCTGTGATTTGATTCATATAAGAATAAGCATACGGGCTATAAGAACCACCCTCTTCCTCGCGGAGAGTTTCAGTGAAGATATTGCTGAGGATTTCACCCACCATGCTCACCTTAACAGAATTTTCGAGAGTGTAAGGGATGTTGTTGTCGATAACATTCACGAACACCATAGTAGAGGGAGCAGCCATAGGCAAGGTCTTATGCTCATTGACTTGACCCTCAACCTTGCAGATAGAAGACTTAGCCTCCACTGCAGAAGCCTTATCGGCAGCGGGAAGAGTAGCGATGTATTGCTCGAGGAGCGGACGGATAGTTTCGAGATCGACATTACCGGTGAAGATGAATGTGAAATCACGAGCATTGGCGAGCGACTTCTTGATGATATCGTAGGTCTTATCAAGATCTACCTTATCGAGCATCTCAACCGACATCTGTGCGAAGAGAGGATTGCCGCCGTAGCATGCATCGCTGATCATCTTGCCATATATCTGCTGAGGATTCTTGTCTTGAGTGGCGAGGAAGTTCTTGGTCTTATCGATTTCGACTTGACAAGCCTCCTTATCGGGATTGGTCTGTACAAAAGCAGAGTAAATCAACTCGAAGAGAGTCTTGATATCCTTCTTGGTAGACTTACCATCGAAACCGGTGGCCTTGTTACCGATATTGTAAGAGAGGCTTACATTCTTACCGGCGAGATATTTCTGGAGCTTGATGCTATTGAAATTGCCCTGTTTGAAATTCTCGAACAAAGCTTCTGCAGCCTGAACATCGGCAGCTTGATCGGCAGAATATGCCTGCTTACCGCCGGCGCCATTGATGCTGACGAGGATCTCATCTTCCTTGAAGTCGGTGGGCTTAAGCACCACCTTGGCACCATTCGAGAGTTCGATCTCTGTAGTGCCGAACTTACCCTCCTTACAGCTGACGATCTTGCCGGGAGCGGGGAGTTTTTCGATCAGAGGATCAGTGATAACCTCATCAACGTAAGCCTCATACTCAGCCTTTAGGGCGTCATTGACAGTCTTGATGACCTCCTCCTTGACAGGAACGATAGTAGTCTCATTATCGGGCATACCGATCACGATAACCTGGTTGTCAGTAGTAAGAATCTGCTTGCCGGCTTCGTTGATAGCATTCAGGTCGAGCGCCGGTAATATTTGTTGAGCCACCTGATACTTGATAGCGATGCCTGGGCAGGGCACATTGTCGATGAAATGACGATAGATCTCGGGAGCCAACTTGCGGCTATCGGTTTTATCCTTCTCGTTGTAAGCCTTCTCGATATCAGCCATGATTTCATCTTTAGCGCGAGTGAGCTCGGAGATGGTGAAACCTGTCTTGCAAGCGCGAGCCACAACAGCCATAGCATCCTTAATAGCGGCATTCATGTCATTCTTGCCGATGACTTGTACGGCGAAAGCATCCTTGGTTTTCGATACGAAATATTGAGAGAAATCGACACCTGCTTGCATATACTGGCAGTTGGGATCTTTGGCATACTCCTCGAGGCGATTGTCGATCATCTTGCAGATCAGAGGCTGGAGGAAGTCATTGAACATCATATACTCGGCGGTGTTGCGATACTCGCGAGGGAATGGATCAGACTTGAACATAACCCAACCGATCTTGAAGGGGAACTCTTTGTCGGAATAATAGGCATAAATAGGCTCCTTATTGTCGGAGATAGAGGTATACTCGCGAGGAGCAGGGTTCTTTTTAGCCTCGATGCCGGAGAAGAGTTTGATCACCTTCTGCTCCATTTCAGCAGCGTCGAAATCACCGACGATGACGATACCCTGGAGATCGGGGCGATACCACTTATGATAGTAATCGCGGATAGCCTGGGGAGGGAAGTTCTTTACGACTTCCATCTTGCCGATAGGCATCTGGCGATATTGATACTCCTGGTATACGACAGGGAGGATCGACTCATACATACGATACATGGCATCGTTGCGCGAGCGCCACTCCTCTTCGATTACGCCACGTTCATTGTCGATCTCCTGAGCATCAAGAGTGATGGCGCAGCTCCAGTCGTGGATGGCGAGAAGAACGCTATCCATCAGAGCCACGTCGGCGGTGGGCACATTGGCAATGTGATAGACTGTCTCGTCGAAGCCGGTATATGCATTGATATCGGCACCGAAACGAATGCCCTTGCTCTGGAGATATTCCAACATAGCCTTACCGGGGAAATTGGTTGTGCCGTTGAAGGCCATGTGCTCCAAGAAGTGGGCGAGACCGAGTTGTTCGGGAGTTTCAAGTGAAGAACCGACTTGCTGAGCGATGTAGAAATGGGCACGCTCCTTCGGCTCCTCATTATGCATGATGTAGTAATTCAACCCATTGTCGAGGGTCCCATGTTTGACTGCCGGATCCAATGGAAGGGCTGTCTGTGCGCTTGCAAAGAGTGCGCCGACAGCGACTACTGCAAGACTTAAAAACTTTTTAATCATAAAGGTTATTTTTTATAAAATTTGTGTTCGAATTATTAGATTTTAATGAATGAAATGTTAAAAAGTGATAAAAATACATACATACATACAATTGCGGATAAACCGACAACAAATGTATATAAAATTTCACTATCTACCAAATAAAAAGTCGAAATCTTTCATTTTTAAAAAAATTTACATTTCAGGATAGACAAAACGATATTTTTATATTAATTTTGTTTCGCCTTTACACTTTAGACCATATTTGAGTCAAGAAGTAGAGCGCGTTCCTTAAAATTTTTGGGGTCGTAGGGGCGGATATTTTTGAGCAGA
>JBJEDL010000070.1:0-20337 GCA_051872035.1 Lepagella sp. | reverse complement strand
AATAGGTTTTAAAGTCTAACGCTTATTCCTCTACGCTCGCCTGCGCCGCAGCTACGCGGGCGATGGGCACGCGGTAGGGTGAGCAGCTGACGTAGTTCATGCCAAGCTTAGCGCAGAACATTACTGATGAGGGCTCACCACCATGTTCGCCGCAAATGCCGACCTTGAGCTCGGGCTTAGTCGCACGGCCTTTCTTGACACCCATCTCAACGAGCTGGCCTACACCCTCCTGGTCGAGAACCTCGAAGGGATCCACCTTAACGATGCCGATCTCTTTGTAGTGCTTCAAGAACTTGGGAGCATCGTCGCGAGAGTAACCGAAGGTCATCTGAGTGAGGTCGTTGGTACCGAATGAGAAGAAGTCGGCTACCTCAGCGATCTTGTCAGCAGTGAGGGCTGCACGAGGCACTTCGATCATTGTACCGATCTTGTACTCGATGCTTTCACCTCTCTCGGCGAATACCTTGTTGGCAGTAGCTGTGATGACAGCTGCCTGGTTCTGGAGCTCCTTGAGTGTACCTACGAGGGGCACCATGATCTCGGGATGTACGTCGATGCCTTTAGCCTTGCAGTTGAGGGCAGCCTCGATGATGGCAGTAGCTTGCATCTCGGTGATCTCAGGATAGGTGATGCCAAGACGGCAACCACGGTGACCGAGCATCGGGTTGAACTCTTCGAGTTCCTTAACTTTCATCTGGATTTCGCTGAGGCAAAGACCCATCTCGTCGCCGAGTTCTTGCTGAGCTTCAGTGGTGTGAGGCACGAACTCATGCAAAGGAGGATCGAGGAGACGTACAGTTACGCCATAACCATCCATAGCCTCGAAGATGCCTTCGAAGTCTGCACGCTGCATGGGGAGGAGTTTGGCGAGAGCCACACGACGACCTGCTTCGTTAGAAGAGAGGATCATCTCACGCACGGCTTTGATACGGTCGCCTTCGAAGAACATGTGCTCTGTGCGGCAGAGGCCGATACCCTGAGCGCCGAAGTGGCGAGCCTGCTTGGCATCGCGGGGAGAATCGGCGTTGGTGCGTACGAGTGTCTTGGTGTACTTGGCAGCGAGATCCATGATTGCGCCGAAGTCGCCATCGAGTTCGGGATCAGCAGTCTCTACCTTGCCTTCATATACATCACCTGTCGAACCATTGAGAGAGATCCAGTCACCCTCGTGGAATACCTTACCACTCATGGCTACAGTCTTTTCCTTATAGTCTACGACGATCTCGCCGGCACCGGATACGCAGCACTTACCCATGCCACGAGCCACAACGGCTGCGTGTGAAGTCATACCGCCACGCATGGTGAGGATACCTTGAGCCACAGCCATACCGCGGAGGTCTTCGGGAGAAGTCTCGATACGTACCAAAACGACTTTCTCACCCTTTTCAGCCCATGCTTCAGCCTCATCAGCCTGGAATACGATGCGACCGGTGGCAGCACCCGGAGATGCGGGAAGACCCTTAGCCACAACGACAGCCTTCTTCAAGCCATTCTTGTCGAATACGGGGTGGAGGAGCTCATCGAGCTTCTGGGGCTCCATGCGCTTGAGAGCAGTCTTTTCGTCGATCATGCCCTCGCGGAGAAGTTCCATAGCGATGCGAACCATAGCGGCGCCGGTGCGCTTACCATTACGAGTCTGGAGCATCCAGAGCTTACCATCCTGGATGGTGAACTCCATATCCTGCATATCGCGATAGTGATCTTCGAGCTTGTGAGCTGTAGCGATGAGCTCAGCTGCCAACTCAGGCATTGACTCTTCGAGCGAAGGATATTTCGAGCTGCGTTCCTCCTCGCTGATGCCCTGGAGAGCTGCCCAGCGACGTGAACCCTCGGTAGTGATCTGTTGGGGAGTGCGGATACCGGCTACTACGTCTTCACCCTGTGCGTTGATAAGATACTCACCGTTGAAGATATTTTCACCTGTAGCAGCGTCGCGGCTGAAAGCCACACCGGTAGCGGAGTTATTACCCATGTTACCATAGACCATTGCCTGAACGTTGACGGCAGTACCCCATTCCTCGGGAATCTGGTTCATGCGGCGATAGATGATGGCGCGTTCGTTCATCCAGCTGTCGAACACAGCGCAGATACCACCCCAGAGCTGTTCCCAAGCTGATTCGGGGAAGTCCTTGCCGGTATAATCCTTAACGGCCTTCTTGAAGCGAACCACGAGTTCCTTGAGGTCCTCGACTTCGAGTTCATTGTCGAACTTCACGCCCTTCTCCTCCTTAACTTCATCCATGATAGCCTCGAAGGGGTCGATGTCGGTTTTGCTCTTAGGCTTCATGCCGAGCACAACGTCGCCATACATCTGTACGAAACGACGGTAGCTATCCCAAGCGAAACGGGGATTGCCGCTCTTCTCAGCCATAGTCTCAACAGTGGCATTGTTCATACCGAGGTTGAGCACGGTGTCCATCATACCGGGCATAGAAGCGCGAGCGCCGGAGCGTACCGATACGAGGAGCGGATTGGAGGGATCGTCAAATTTCTTGCCTGTCAGATCCTCTACATGCTTGATAGCCTTCTCGACATCTTCCTTAATGTCAGCTACAACTGCATCACGACCCGACTGGGTATATTCTGTACAAACTTCTGTAGTGATGGTGAATCCCGGAGGTACGGGCATTCCAAGGAGATTCATCTCAGCGAGGTTGGCTCCCTTGCCACCAAGCAGATTTCTCATTTCAGCAGTACCTTCAGCCTTACCTGCACCGAAGGTATAAATCTTTTTTGCCATATAAAATTTTATATTTCGATTAAAAAAATGATCATTTTGGGTTTAAAATGGTATAGAAGATTTATCTTTTTTACCACCGGCAAAATCGTAAAAAGATGCGCCCAACCGATACGAAAAAGCCGAATAGCAAAAATTCTTCGAAAATTGTAACTGCAAATTTAATAAAAGATTGCTTAAAATCATTAATTTTGCAGAAGAATTTAATATGAACATGAATTTTTTTTGCTCAACACCGATTATTATAGTAATTTTGGAGCTGTAAATGAGGATGATCCCGGTTTTTTGGTCATCGTTAACGGGGTGGAGCAAAATAAGTTAGTATTATCAATATGTCAAGAAAGAAGAAGAATCTTCCTGCATTGAGTTCGATCAGCATCGAGAGTGTCGCCGCCGAGGGTAAATCGTTGGCGCGTCTCAAGATGCGACCTGATGATGAGACCCCTATCGTCACCTTCATCCCCTTCGGGGCTCCGGGCGATGTGGTGGATATTCAAGTGGATCGAAGAAAGCATAGTTTCGCCGAGGCTCATATCACTCGCATAGTGACTCCCTCGCCTCATCGCATCGAGGCTCGCTGCCCTCACTTTACGATCTGTGGCGGCTGCAAGTGGCAGCATCTTCCCTACGAATATCAGTTGCAGTGGAAGCAACAGCATGTCTATGACGCCCTAACTCGCATCGGCAAGGTTGAAATCCCGGAGATCACTCCCATCTTGGGTTCTGCCGAGATATGGGAATATCGCAATAAGATGGAATACACCTTTTCCAATAAGAAATGGCGCACCTGGGAGGAGGTGAAATCGGGGGCTGAGTTTACCGACTCGAGCGATGCTTTGGGCTTTCATATCCCCGGATCCTTCGACAAGGTGCTCCATATCGACACCTGCTACCTGCAGTGCGACTTGGGCAACAAGATCCGCAATTTCATCTACAATTTCGCCGAAGAGCATCATCTCTCCTTTTATAATATAAAGTCGAACGAGGGATTGCTGCGCACGCTGATGATCCGCACCGCCTCAACGGGCGATGTGATGGTGTGTATGGTGTTCGGCGAGGATGATCCCCAAGGCGTTAAGTTGGTAATGGATGCCATCCACGGCGAATTTCCGGAGCTTCGGTCACTCCTATATATAATAAACCTGAAGGTCAACGACTCCTTTGCCGACCAAGAGGTGTGTGTATATAGCGGCGACGAATATATCGAAGAGGAGATGGAGGGGTTGAAATTCCGTGTTAATGCCAAATCCTTCTACCAGACAAACTCACGTCAGGCATACGAGCTATACAAAGTGGCACGATGGTTTGCCGGACTCGACCACAAAGATGATGGGGGAGTGCTCCCCTTGGTCTACGACCTCTATACCGGCACAGGCACGATAGCCAACTTCGTGGCGCGGAATGCACGCCAAGTCATCGGCATCGAATATGTGGAAGAGGCGATAGCGGATGCTCGCGTCAACTCGAAGGTGAATGGCATCGACAATACCCTCTTCTATGCCGGCGATATGAAGAATGTATTGACCGACGAATTTGTGGAGCGTCATGGCAGACCTGATGTGATGATCATCGACCCACCGCGCGCCGGTATGCATGAAGATGTGGTGAATGTGATTTTGAACGCAGAGCCTGAAGTGCTGGTATATGTGAGCTGCAATCCTGCTACACAGGCTCGCGACTTGGCACTCTTGGATGCTAAATATCGCGTCACCGACATACAGCCCGTCGACATGTTTCCCCACACCCACCATGTGGAGAATGTGGTAAGACTCGTGAAGAGATAACTCCGATAGGAATAAATTACCCTGACATTATAAATAATTAAGTTACAAAATTATGTTTCAAGCTGAAGAACTACAAAGTGTAGATGTAAAGCAAGTGGCTGAGCAGGCTACTTCCAACTGGGAACATCTCAAAGGGATGGGCCTCGACGAACTGATCTCGACGGTGAGCAGCTCTATAGTGAGTTTCTCGTTGCGTCTTCTCTTGGCTATAGCCCTCTTTTACATCGGCAAATTTCTGATCAGCCGTCTCTACAAGACTGTCTATAAGGTGATGACACGCAGGAAGATGGATGCCTCGCTCACCACCTTCGTGCTCTCACTGATAAAATTCTCTCTCTACTTCATATTGCTGATAATAGTGATTGGCATCTTGGGTGTCGAGACCAGTAGTTTCATAGCGATCTTCGCCTCTGCCGGTGTCGCTGTCGGTATGGCTCTGAGCGGCACGCTCCAGAACTTCGCCGGCGGAGTCTTGATACTCCTGCTCAAGCCCTATAAGGTGGGCGACTTCATCGAAGCTCAAGGTTATAGCGGCACTGTGAAGTCGATCCAGCTCTTCAACACCATCATCAATACCGTCGACAATAAGGCGATAATACTCCCTAATGGCGGTATGTCGACTTCGTCGATCAATAACTTCTCGCTTGAAGACTATCGTCGTGTCGACCTCTCAGTCAGCCTCGCTTACGGCACTGAAGTGCAAGCTGCCAAGGATGCTATCCTCGAGATCGTCAACTCCGATCCTCGCACGGTGAAGAAATATATCGAAGATGATAAGGAATATCGCGCCAAAGAGGCGGAAGCGGCTAAGGCTGACAAAGAGGAGACTGAAAAGCATGGTGCTCTCTATCGTGCACTTCATCGCAAAACCAAACAGATCGCTAATGCTGACACCGATCTCCCCACGGCTATCGTGACAAAGGCTGACTGCTCACCCTTCGTCGGACTCGCAGAACTGGGAGACAGCGCTATCGTCTTCACCGTCAGAATCTGGACACACTCATCCAACTACTGGCCTCTCTTCTTCGAGATGAACGAAAGAATCTATACCGAACTCCCCGAAAAGGGCTTCTCATTCCCGTTCCCGCAGCTGGATGTCAATATTACTTCGCAGAAGTAATCGAATGGTCTAATATGTTGAATTTGAGTTTATAACTATTAAATCCACTTGTTATGAAGAAATTTAAATTTATGCTCTTGGCTTTGGTCGCTGTAATGTTGCCTACAGTGTTGGTGGCTTGTGGCGACGACGATGACCCGGATTCCCCCGACAATGGCGGAGCTGTGCCGGTAAAGGCTCAAGCCACATTCAAGATGCAACCGAATCAGGATATGAACGACGTGTTGCAAATGACCTTTACTTATCTCAAGAATGGGGCTTATACTACTCAGGTCTTGCACAGCACGATGAATCTCGTGTATGTAGAGAATCAGATTCCTGCCACATTTGCTGTCAGAGTGGATTGCCAACTCAAAGATGGGGTAGAACTGACCAAAGAGAGCTACAACTTTATGTTGAACGTCAGCACTCTGAATTATCATCTCTATGACAAGGATGGCAAAGCTATCGACAAATACACTCATGAAACGCCTATGGCAGAAGAGGGTATGACAGTCACCAAAGAGGAATTGGCAGAGATGGGAAGCTTCACCATCTATTCCAATGCCTACGAAGTTCTGGGCGATGGCTCCTACAATATCCTCCAAGACTATAAGTGGTAGGAACTTCATGTCGATAAAAAGGGTGTGGCAAAATTGTCACACCCTTTTTATATCGCCATAATTATGATATTGTTTTTAATCCTCTTCTATAAGTTTGAAGCTGTCGGCATCTGCCCATGCCGGGAACTTGGTGCGGAATTTTTCCAAGTTTTCTCTATTGAGGGTGGCATAGATGAGACCCTGCTCATCTACACGAACCGAGATATCTTTGCCTTTGAAATCATAGACAGCTGAAGAGCCGTCATACTCGAATCCGGCATGGTCGACACCGCGGCAATCTACGCCGCAAACGTATGCCAAATTCTCGATGGCGCGAGCCGGCAGGAGCGTATTCCAAGCTCCGACTCTCACCTTGGGCCAGTTGGCCACGGCGATCAGTGCATCATACTCATTATTGACATTGCGACACCACACCGGGAAACGAATATCATAACAAACGATCATCGCCAGATTCCAGCCGCGGAAACGGATCTTCATACGGTTATAGCCACGCGAGAAGACCTTATTTTCGCCAGCCATGGTAAAGAGATGGCGCTTATCCTCGAAGGTTTCTTCGCCCGATGGTTCGATGAAGAAGGCACGATTATATAGCGAGCCACCCGTGTCTGCGACGAAAGTTCCGGCGATAGCCATGCCATAACGAGCCGACAGCTCCTTGATGCGATCGATGGTAGCGCCGGTGTTGCGTTCCGCCATGACTCTCACCTCCTCCTTATCGAGTCCGGAAGGGAATCCGGTGGAGAATGTCTCGGGGAGGATGAGCAGGTCGGTTTGGGGATGCACCAGCTGGATATTTTGCTCCAAAGCGGCGAGGTTTGCCTCCTTATCGCCCCATGTTATCTGCATGGGCATAAGGCAGACTTTGAGATCGTTGGATGTCATATCTTAAACTAATACTTAAACAATTCGGGGAACTTGGCGATATCGCCGAGTGCGGCATAATAATTTTTGATAAAAGCCATATCGGCTTCGACATCGCCGGTGGGGCGATATTCATCGCGGATGATGATGCGCTTATGCTTATAGTCGAGGATGCCGAGCTGGATAGGGACATTGGCACCATGAGCGATATAGATGAAGCCGGTGTGCCACCGGCTGCAAGCACTGCGTGTACCCTCCGGAGTGACAGCGATGTTCATATAGTCGATCTCGTCAAACTTTCGGATGACGCTATCGGTAAGAGAGATGCCCGACTTCTTGTTGCGGCTCACCGGTATGCCACCGAGAGAGCGCATGATAATATTGAAAGGGAAGAAAAACCAAAAATCCTTAATCAGGAAATTGGCTTTCCTTCCCAATGATTTATAAGCCGAGAGACCGAGAAAAAAATCTTGGTTTGACGTGTGAGGGGCGACGCAGATTACACACTTATCGCGTCGAGGAGCTGTGATCTCCACACTCCACCCAAAAAAATTCAGAAGCCGACCCCACACATTCATAATCTCGCGGATTTATATTATTCGTTGGCGTACTGTTTGTTGCGTTCCTTCTCGTCAGCGGGGATAGCGCTGTTGAAGAGCTTGAGGGCTTGATTGGTTTCCTCAGAGAGTTCGGTATTGATCTTATCGAAGAGAGCCTTGAAGAAAGCACGTTTAGCCTTGGAATACTCAGCGGGATCAGCGAAAGAACGGCGACCGCGATCGAAAGTGATATTGGCATTATTTCTTGCTTTGCCGAGGGCTCCGAGCATCACGGTGAGAGCCTCTTGGAGTTTTTCACGGTCTGCATTGCCATAGCAAGAGGCAGCGATGATCTCATTTACGACAGCTGAGCCGAGTTGATCGACATACTTCTTAAAATCCTTTTTACTTGCCATAATTAGTTGTTTATATGATGATTTAACAATATCGAGAGTGTAGATCGCGACTCCCAAAAGAGAAGCAATTACCTTTCAAAATGTAAATATAGTCATTTTTTCAACACTACCCAAATTATCACCAAAAATAAAATTTTATATGAATGTAAAAAAGATAGCCGTATGTAGTGATTGCAGATATTTTTTTGTAAATTTACGATTCGTAACAACATCATAGAACATTGAATATAATCAATCGACATAATCAGAGAACGCTCATCCGTCTTGGCTATCGCTTGGGGATGATGCTCATAATACTATTTACCCTATCGTTGGGGTCGTGTCATAGCTCTAAGAAGGTTGCTCCTTCGGGGGGCGGCACGCCGACTTCGGGCGATGTCATTATTCCTCATGGCGATAAGAGAGGGGAGAAGGTAGTCAAAGAGGCTTACACCTGGATCGGTACGCCATATAAGTATGGTGGCGACAAGCGTGGGGAGGGTACAGACTGCTCGGGGATGGTGATGCGTGTCTACGAGAAGGCTGCCGATATCAAATTGCCGCGAAGTTCGAGAGATCAAGCCGACTTCTGCGAGACTGTCAAGTCAAAAGATGTAAAGAAGGGGGATTTGGTCTTTTTCGCCACCGGCAAAGATCCCAAACGAGTGTCGCATGTCGGCATAGTTGTAGATGACGACAGTTTCATCCATGCCTCGTCGTCGAAGGGGGTAGTGGTGTCGCGTTTAAGCAGTGACTATTATCGTCGCAGATTTATAAAATTCGGCAGAGTGCCGAAAGAATAAGCTGAGGAAGAAGTGTTATAACAGAAAAATAACCGGAACAAAATACCAACCGGAACAAAAACAAACCGGAGAATAAAAACGAACCAAATTCTAATTCGTAAAGATATGAAGTTGAAGAATATCAAAGAGAAAGCCCATGTATTATGGTTAGATATACTGTCATTTTTCAATGTCAAGAATGATCTTGTATCGCAGCAGAGCATAGAAGAGACGATCCGCTCGAGTGTATCGTTCAAGGGCAGTATGCTCTTGACGCTGATATTTGCTATCTTCATAGCCTCATTAGGACTGAACACCAACAGCATACCGGTGATCATCGGAGCGATGTTGATATCGCCACTGATGGGTCCGATCATCGGCATGGGACTTGGCATAGCCATCGAGGATATCGTGCTGATGAAGCGAGGGCTGAAGAATATCTCGGCGGCTGTTCTCGGTTCAATCTTGGCGTCGGCATTTTACTTCCTGATATCGCCGCAATATGAGGGTGCGAGCCAGTTGTTGGCACGTACTTCACCCTCGATATATGATGTCTTTGTGGCACTCTTCGGCGGCGCTGCCGGTATCTTGAGTATCGCCTCCAAGGATAAGGGGCAGGTGATGCCGGGCGTGGCGATAGCCACCTCGCTGATGCCGCCACTCTGCACGGCAGGTTATGGGCTTGCCACTCTCCAATGGCACTTCTTCTTCGGTGCTCTCTACCTCTTCCTTACCAACATGATCTTCATCTTCTTCGCCACCTGGATCGGGGTGAAGCTGATGGGATTCAAGAACTTCCAATACCAGAACGAGAAGAGGGCTCACAAGATGAGGGTTGTGGCATTCAGCATCGTCACAGCCACCATCCTGATAAGTGTATATCTCACCATCAATATGATACGCACCAATGTCTTCCTTGACAAGGCCGACAAGTTCGTGAAGCGAGAGATGGTCTTTCCCAACACTCAGGTATTGAGCCACACTCAAAAGGTGGAGAATGGCAAGCGAATCATCGACGTGACATTGATAGGAGATCCCTTAGCCAAAGACTCCCTCCAGATAGCCATGCTGAAGAAATTGGACTCTGTCGGTCTGGGAGGCACGATCCTCAACATAAAGCAGGGATTCTCCTCGGCGCGTAATGATCTGAAGACGATCGACAACTCCGACCAATTCTATCGACTGATGCAATCGGAGATCGAGGCACGGCAAAACACGATAGACTCGCTGCGACGCACGCTGAAAAGGAATGCCGAGATGTGGGACGAAAGTGTGCAAGTGGCTCCCGAAGTCAAGGTATTATTCCCTGAAATCAAGGATATAGCGATGACGACGATGGTGGCGGCACGCACAGACACGGCAGTGGCAGACACCATCAACATGATATTCGTGAACGCACCGCAAGGTTTTGCAGCAGCCGGCAGACAAAAGCTCATCAACTACATACAAGTAAGGACCAAGAAGAAAGATATCCATCTGACGGTCAATCCTACGGACTTCCCCTGGCCCACAGACACAGAAAAGAAGACAAATTGAGAGCCATTTTAATAATATCCGGGGGTCGGAGGCGTTAATTAAGTATGTATAAGAAGATAATATTACTCGCAATAGGTCTGCTCTGCTTCGTATCAGCAGAGGCAGTAACCGTCACATTTACGGGCAGTTCGAAAGAAGTGATCGAGATTACACCCGACCGCAAGACCGGTCTGGACAAGGTGTATGTGGCATACGACATGTCGCCGATAACCGAGATGCAGATATCGGGGATAGGGAGCAGCATGAAGCTCTACCGCTATAGCAGTCTCGGCGGAGGATATGCCGAAGAGGTGGCATATACACGCGATGGCAACACCGCTATAGTCTCCAAGCCGGAGGGCGACATGGGTTATATCATCGAAGAAGAGAACGGATCGACCTATATCTGGGTGGTGAACTACCTTCCTCACAAGATGCAGATCAACGCCGTAAGGGCTGACGAGATGCAGGAATGTACCGACACACGCATCAGCGTTGATGGCACGTGTGATGCTATCCGCTATTACACCATCGACGGGCGCCCCGAAGTGATGAGTCGCGAAGTGAATATCGATTACTACAACTTGGAATGGAGCGACGAAGATAGCAACTACACGCAAGTGAAGGCGCGAAAGACAGTCGACGAAATCTCGGGGGTGGTGGTGCTCTCACCGCCGCTATATTGCAACTCGGTGGTGACCATCTCGGGCGACCGCTTCTTGGAACAGTGGGGCATGGGAGTCAGTATCGACAGCCCACTGATCTATGCCAACGGGCTTGATGTGCATACTTCAGCCGTGCAGACCAACCTGCCTGACGACAGCGATCCGGATGCCGACCCCTCCAATATGCTCAGCACCACCACAGAGGGGATGGGAGGTTCGGCGCCTGCCGATATCAGTTTCAAGGCTTATACCACCGATGCAGTGATTCACAACGAATGGCAGATAGCCTCGGATGCCGAATTTGAGTATATCACCTATCGCTTCAACCAGCAAGACCTCGACTATACCTTCACCGAGCAGGGTACATATTACGTTCGATTCGTGGGGAGCAACTCCGACGGATCGTGCGAAACGGTGGGGGAGACCTATACCGTAGGTATCGGCGAGTCAGAACTGCTGATACCCAATGCCTTCACGCCCGACGGCGATGGCATCAACGATGTCTGGAAAGTAGCTTACCGATCGCTTATTGAATTTCATTGCACCATCTTCGACCGCTATGGCGCCAGCATCATATCATTCGACGATCCCTCCCAAGGATGGGATGGCAAACGTGGCGGCAAAGTCGTAAAACCGGGGGTATACTTCTATGTCATCGAAGCTATAGGATCCGACGGCAAGAAATATAAGAAAGCCGGCGATATCAACATCATCGGGGCAAAACGATATGGCGAATCGACCGGGGGAGGCGCTACGGAATAGACCGAATCGGCCTGCAATTAGTCCGGGATTGACCTGCAATTATGAAATATGAATAGAATTTTGTAATTTTGCAGAATATATCTACAAAGCGACTGAAATGCCCGTTATGTCGCCTCCTAACGAACTCAACATCATCTGAGATGAAAAGACTCAACATCATTTTGATATTAACCGCTCTGTTGCTCGTTGCGCCATTCACCATGGAAGGCGCCGCTACAGGCTATGAGATAATCGAACTTCTCGGCAACAAATATTATGTTTATACCGCCAAGAAGGGTGACAGCATGTTTGGCATCGCCCGAGCCAATGGCTGGGATGAGGCTGAATTGCAGCGACTTAACCCGACGGTGCCATCGCCCATCAAGAAGGGTACGAAGATATACTATCCGGTGGATGGAGTGACTGCGGTTCAGGCTCCGGCAGAGGAGAAGAAAGAGGAGGATAAGATGCTCAGCGATCTTCGCCATGAAGTGAAACGTGGAGAGACCATCTACAGCATCTCACGCCTCTACGACATACCTGTCGAGACCATCTACAAGCTCAATCCGAAGAGCCGCGACGGCATCAAGGCAGGAGAGACACTTCTGCTCCGCAAGGCTCAACAGAAGAGCGAAGCCGTAGCCGAGAATGGCGAGCATTTCTACACCATCAAGAGCGGCGATACGCTCTATCGAGTGGCGGAAGAGAATGGTGTGAGTGTGGCTGCCATCATGCAGTGTAATCCCGGCATTTCGGAGAAAAACTTCAAATATGACACGGTAATCAAGATTCCGGCACGCGGCACAGGCATCGAAATCGTTAAGACCGAGGTGGAAGCTACCCAACTCAATTCATTTACCACTCACTGTGTGGCTGATGGTGAGACCTGGAACTCCATCGCTCGCAAAGAGGGGGTCGATGTCGAACTGCTCAAACAAGCCAATTCCCACGTCGAAAAACTGAAGAAAAAGCAAATCCTCATCATCCCCAAGGTCGAGACCGTCACCCTGAGTCAGACCACTGAGAGTGAAGACCCGAGAGAACTCACCAAAGAGGGTATCAGAGATATCTATGAGGATGTTCACAATGTAATAGATGCGAAGCCCGAAGAGGTGGTGATCAAGATTGCTATTCTTGCCGATCAGCCCACATCCAACAAAGACTTGGAATTCATCAGAGGCTTCCTCACCGGTATCGACGAACTGAAATTCAAGCCCTACAAGATTAATTTTAAAGTGATCGATGGCAGCAAGTCGCAAGAGGTGATCGAATCGCAGCTCAATGAGTTCGCTCCCCTTATGGTGTTCATCACCCACGACAAAGAGGTGCCGGAATACATCTCGAAATATGCCTCAGATCATAAGACGCTGGTGGTCAATACCTTCGATGTAAAGAGCGAAGAATACACCACCAATCCCTACTTCATACAATTCCTCACTCCCTCCAACTACTTCAATCAGAGCATAGCCAACAATGTATATCAGAAGTATAGCTCATATCGCCTCATATTGATCGGCGAAGAGGATGCAAAAGACCAGTTGGCACAAGAGCTCAAAGAGATATGGCCGATTTCGAATGTATCGAGTTATGTTACATTGACTGCCGATGCCTACAGCTCGAGCGATAGCGACAAATGTATCTTCTATAGCTATTCGACGAAGAAAGCAGAAGTAAAAAAGACTCTCGAAGAGGTGATAGCCATCAGACAAGAGGCGCCACTTGCCGACTATGTCGTGTTGGGACGTCCCAACTGGGTGGTATATGACACAGCGCTCAAGGAAAGTTTGCACCAAGCCAACACGATCATCCCCTCCCGCTTCTATATAGATGACAAATCGGGAAGTGCCGAGCAATTCCAGACATCGTTCAAGGAGATCTTCAATCGGACACCGATCAAATCGCATCCCCTCTACGCCGGAGTCGGTTATGATATGGCTACCTATTTCATACCTGCCATGGCAGGTGCGAAGGGGGATATCAATGCCATATCGCCATCTTGCAGCACTCTTCAGAGCGAGATTGACTTGAAGCGCGTCAGCAACTGGGGTGGCTTCATCAATCCCCCGGTCTATCTTGTGCACTTCACCACCTACGGCACTGTCGACAAAATAGTAATCGAATAGACTGCGGATGACTCCCGAGGTGTTATCATTGGGGAAAATACACTATCAAAACGTAAAGGAATGAATAGTAACAACAAAATAAAGAGAGGGATGGGATTGATGCTCCTATCCCTTTTCATGCTTATAGGACTTGGCAGCATGCAAGCCCAGACACACTACACCTCGAGGATTTTCGTCGGAGCGCATGGCGGTGTGGATCTCTCGAGGGTCATGTTTACACCGAGCGTCCGCCAGGGATTCAACATTGGGGGTAATGCCGGCCTCAACTTCCGCTATATCGAAGAGAATCACTTCGGATTCATCGTCGAACTCAACTGGGAGCAACGTGGATGGCAAGACAGTTTTGAGGAGTTGCCATATAGCTACAAGCGCACTGCCAATTTCATACAGATACCCTTTTTGGCACATATCTATTTCGGCCGTCGTGGTAAGTTCTTCTTCAATGCCGGACCATCGGTAAGTTTTATGATCGGAGAGTCGACATCGACCAACTTTGATCCTGCCACCACATCGAGCAATCCCGACTTCAACAATCGCAATACACAGCACTATTTTCAGGATGTAAATCAGAAAGTGGACTATGGTATCTCCGCCGGACTTGGTGGAGAGTTCGGCATCACGCCACGCCACTCCCTATACTTGGAAGCGAGGGTATACTATGGTTTGGGCAATCTGCTGAAATCGGGCCGCACAGAGCCAATCAGAGGCTCCAACTCCCTAACCATCTCCGCAAGTATCGGCTACTGGTTCAGAGCCAAATAATGTTATCGCTTAAGAGCCAAATAGATAAGCTCTCAATCTTAGAGTGTCTTTTTAACCGAAGATAATGTTGCGATCGATCAGGTTGTTGGCTATCGCGTAGAGAGTCAAGCCTGCCAAGGAGTGGATCTGCAACTTGCGTGCTATGTTGCGTCGATGGGTTATCACCGTATTGACCGAGATGTTTAGCTTATCGGCTATCACCTTATTGATCATACCCTGCACCAAGCATACTATTATCTCCTTCTCACGCTCAGTGATCGTCTCATTGCTCTCTGCGCCATTCAAGATCTGATATATCCGCGATGATGTATCGTTGCTCTTCACCCTCTTCTCCAATAGGCGTATCGCCGGCACAAAGATCATCTCCTCGACATTGCTGTGATTGCTGAGCCACTCTTCGATGTTGTATATATCGAAGAGGGTAGTGGTGAGCTGATTGTTCGACAGGTCGTCATGAGGCAAATACTTGATAATAATGTTTTTCAGCTCTTGTAACTTGGCTGTAGTGTCGCTATGATACTTGGCAAACATCTCCACATTATAATTAGACTTCGGCTCGCCTGCAATAAGCGCCTCTACGTAGGGGAAGAGAGTCTTCTCCTCATAGCGCATGTGAAGATGGATGTCGCGTGAATACTCTTCATATAGCCGCAAGATAAGTGTGGTCAGATCCCCACCCGGCAGGAGTGCATCTTCCAACTTCTTGCGTATTCCCGGCAACTGAAAATCGAGAAAATAACGGTGAGATGCTCGAAGATATGCCAACAAGGTCTTGGCACTTATCCGGTCATCATTACCCTTGGGTGCGTAACCATTGATGATATAATTCACCACAGCCAAGAAGGTGTAGCAATCCACATCCTGTTCGCGACATACCTCCTCCACTGTCTTATCGCCAAAACCAAGCCTGATGCCGAAGGCGTTAAGCCCCTGCAACATACTATAATTGTCGCTGATGATATCGATCATCTTATCATCAGATTCATAGAGTTTCAATCTTTTCATCTATTACCGTTTGGGGGTAGTCTAAGAGTGCGCCAAAAATTTAGGGAACGTGCTCTAAATACCCTTGTCTTGAAATTTGACGTGAAGATACTACAAATCAATGATATAGGCAATACCTAATAGTAAGTATTGCAACAAAAAAATTTACACCTCCCTACCCTTAAATGATGATATATCTAATAATAAATGGGTATAAGGTTATGGTTTGCCACAAAAATATGACGAATTTTGCGTATTGTCGACATTGGGATTTGACCTTAATTTTGCACTCAAATTTATGCAAAGTCATGAATCATCTAAACAAATCTCTCAAACTTTCAACAATAGCAATTATTCTTTCCCTACCTCTCTCACTGCATGCTCAAGATATAGTCAAGCCAGGGGAAGAGTTTGAAACAGCCAAGGATAGTGTGTCGCTGAGCCCCACGTTCAGTGTAGATTTCACCGGTGAAATACAGAGCGATTTCAAGCGTGTCAAGTTCTCCTCACTCCTTGAGTTGGGTGCATGCATCCCCCTTTCTCGCAATGTGTCGATCGAACTCTCTTCAGTGAGTTTTGCCACCACTCATGAGTCACCACTGATCGACGACCTGCAATGTTTCTCCAATTTGGATGCCGACAATCTTCCCTTCGCTCTCTCTGTGGCAGGGGTATCATGGAACTTCCATGAATATCACACTCTCTTCGCCGGTCTTCGTCGTGTCGATGAAGATTATTTCTGCAGCGATGTATTGTCGCTCTTCACCAACAGCAGTTGTGGAGGTTTTCCGACCATAACAGCCAATTACGACATCGCCTCCTATCCTGTGGCTGCCCTCGGTATTCACTATATGTATGATCGCGAGAACTATACGATACAAGCGTCGGTATATAACGGACGTGGCTATAATAAGTTCACCGGCCGAGAAAACATGTTCCGTTTCTGCCCCGAAGGAGATGGCATCTTCGCTCTCCTCCAGGGTGAATACCGATATAATGGCAGTAGTTATTTCTTGGGAGGAAGCCTTCATTATGGCGATCTCTATGGCGAAGCGACTCGTAAGGCACGTCCTGTAGTGTGGGCATACGCCGAGCAGTCGGTTACTGACGCTCTTTCGCTTGTGGCAGCCTATTCTCATGCCTTCAGCAGTGACAATGCCTGCCGAAATTTTTGCGGCATCGGTGGCAAGTATGCCTTCAAGAGGGTGGACCTCGGCCTATTCTCCGACTATACTCGTATAGAGGGTGTCGACGAGTGGGCGACTGAAGTGACTTGTAATATACAGTGTACTAAACATATATCCCTACAACCGGCTATCCATGTCATCACAACCGGCGGAAAAACCAACTGTGTCGGTATAATGCGTTTGGCTTTAAGCCTCTGATAGGGAAACATCATCATAAATAAATAGATATAGATATGAAACTCTCAGATCTTAAGAATGGCGATAAAGCTTATATCGCCGATATAGAAGCCTCTCCGATATGCAAAACAAGGATGAAAGACCTCGGTTTTCTGAATGGTGAATCGGTGGAGCGTCTTTATGCCTCACCCCTCGGCACGCCGATAGTATATCGCATCATGGGGCAGCAGGTGTCATTGCGTCGCAGCGAGGCGGAGTGTATAGGTGTGACTCTCGAGAAAAGAGACTCGACATGCAAGCAGAGTGTAGAGGAGTCCGACACACCTCTCCATCCCGACTATAAACTTGCCGAAGCAGGCGATTGCGACACACAGTGCCGCAGTTGTGTCAATGCCACTTGCCCCTCGTGCAATAACAAGGGGAAGGGTAAAAGCTGTGAGAATGAGATTACCATCGCCTTGGTGGGCAATCCCAACTGCGGTAAAACTGCATTCTTCAACTCCATCTCCGGAGGCCACGAACGGACAGGCAATTATGCCGGAGTTACCGTGTCGAGCGCCGTAGGCCATCTCTCTATCGACGATAAGAATTTGAAACTTGTCGACCTTCCGGGCACATATTCCCTTCATTCGCTAAGCCCCGACGAGGCGTTTGTGATGCATGAACTCGCCAAGGGGAAGGTGGATGTCATCGTCAATGTGATCGATGTCGGCAATCTCGATCGTAACTTACTGCTAACCCTCCAGCTCCTTCAAATCCGCAAACCGATGGTGTGCGTACTCAATATGTATGATGAGTTCACAGCCAATGGAGGCACACTCGACGTGGATCAGTTGCAACGTCGTCTCGGTGTGCCCTGCGTCAAGACCGTAGCTCGCACCGGAGAGGGTGTCAAAGATGCTATCCGTCGAGGTTTGGAGGTGGCACAATCTTCCGATGAATCAATCCTCACACATAGAATCACCGTCGATGCCGGCGTAGATGCTCGCCATGATAAGGTAAATGAGATTCTCGACGGCATCTATACACGCAAGTCGGAGGGGGAGCACAAGCGCACTCACCTTATCGATCGCTTTACTTCTCATGGACCATTGGCATATATCATCTTTGCATTGGTGATGGTATGCGTCTTTTATCTGACTTTCGAATTGGGTAGTTATCCGATGGATTGGATAGAGTCCGGAATTGCACTACTTGGCGATTTCATCGGCACGACACTCCCGGATGGTATCTTTCGCGATTTGATAGTCGATGGCATCATAGGCGGCGTAGGCAGCGTAATAGTCTTCCTGCCCAACATTCTAATCCTCTATCTCTGCATCTCACTGCTTGAAGATTCGGGATATTTGGCACGTGCCGCCATGCTTGCCGACCCTCTCTTCGAACGAATCGGTCTGCATGGCAAGTCATTTATCCCGATGCTGATGGGATTCGGATGTAACGTGCCGGCAGTGATGGCTACTCGCACCATTTCAAATCGTAAGACTCGTCTTATCACCATGCTCTCCGTTCCATTTATGTCATGCTCGGCGCGCCTTCCGATATATATCGTGTTCTGCGGTGCATTCTTTCCCGATCATGCGGCTTTGGTTATGACACTTCTCTATTTTGGCGGTATTCTACTCTCCCTACTCTTCGCGTGGGTGGTGAACCTCTTTTATCACAAGAGATCAAATGATAACTTCGTAATGGAGATACCTCCCTATCGTGCGCCTTTGGCCATGTCGGTGGTGCGTAATACATGGGATAAGGGCTTGCAATATCTCAAGAAGATGGGTGGTGTGATTCTCGTGGCGAGTGTCGTAATCTGGATGTTGGGATATTTCCCACGCGGCGGCGAAGAACTCACCACAGCTCAACAACAGGAGCAGTCATATCTCGGCAAGATAGGCCACGCCATCGAACCGGTGTTCTCACCGATGGATTTTGACTGGCGTATGGATGTAGGCATCCTTGCCGGCGTTGGCGCCAAGGAGTTGATGGTAAGCACTATGGGCATACTCTATGAGTGCCCTGAAGAGGATGCCGAAGTGGAGTCGGCAGATGAAGTACAAGGCACACGTCTTTCTGCCGTATTGTCGGAAACTTACTCCCCCGCTACGGCATTGGCTTATATGGTCTTCGCACTTCTTTATTTCCCATGCTTCGCTACGATAGTGGCTATAGGGGCAGAGAGTGGCAGACGACGAATGGCCATCTACACAGCAATTTACACTACCATCATTGCCTACCTCTTCTCGTTGCTGGTATATATTATAGCTTAAGAATCTGAGTCTTAAGAGTTTTTAGGTCAAACATAAAGAGTCGGTCGTAAAGCATTTCGCCGATGCCGGTGAAATATTTGATGGCTTCAGCCACCTGGATCGATGCAACCATTGCCGGAGCGGCACCGAGCACACCGGCAGGTTTACATTCCGGTCGTTCGGCACACTGACGGATATCACCGAAGATATCGGTATATCCGAGGTGTCCGGGCGACCATGACATTACCTGTCCAGACATCTCGCGGATACCACCGATGCAGTAGGGTATGCTCATCTTTTGACACGATACGGAGGTCATATACTTGGTGGTAGGATTGTCACTGCCATCTATCACGAAGTCGAAGTCTCCGAAGATCTCGGCAGCACTCTCTTCGTCGATGCGGAGAGGGAATTTCTCCACCTTTACATTGGGATTGTTGGCTGTCATTCGCTTGGCGAGTATGTCGCATTTCATCTTGCCGAGTGACTCCATGTCGAAGAAGATCTGTCGGTGGAGATTGGAGATATCGACAGTGTCGAAATCGGCTATGCCGACATATCCCACACCGGAGGCTGCCAATTGCATGGAGCACATCGACCCCAATGCACCGCTACCCACCACCAGCACACGAGCTTGCTTCAGGCGCTTCATAGCCGTGTCATCCATTCCATGGATCATCATCATCCGATCAAATCGGCGCGATTCGTTCTGTTCATTCATATCGTTCGTCTATTTGTTGATAATTTCTTATAGGTAATTTCGTTAGCAAATTTACAAAATTTCGAGAGATATGTACTACTATTTTGTCAAAAGTTTTTGCCATTACTATTATTGACACGAAAAAAATAGAGGGGCTCAACACAGATTGAGTCCCTCTCGTTCAAAAAACCTTGAGAATTATGTAGTATTAACCAAAATGTCAACGTGGATAAGAGCGCGTTCCTTAAATTTTTGGGGCCGTAGGGGTCGTAGCCTTGAGTCGATTTTGATTACTTGCTGAAAGGAGCATACTCCTGTATGTGACTGAAAGCAAGTGATCAAAAGCGGCCAAGGATACGAGACTAAGGTAACTTCAACGTTCCCTTGAATTTTAGAATCGCAAATCATAATTAACATTTT
>JBJEDL010000069.1:0-20799 GCA_051872035.1 Lepagella sp. | reverse complement strand
ACGGCAACGGCCACACTTTCCGCTTTACCAATCACAACAACAGGAAAGGTGTCGCCGCAAAGGCAGCTCTGAATACGAAAATGGTGGGCAATTCTCCACGAACCCAGATTAACAACTCTATTTAGGCTCTACTTAGTAAAATATAATTTTATTACAGTCCCAAAATAAGTCGGGGAAAATTCGGGCGATTTGCAAAATAAAAATCGCTAGGTGTTGAGGTTTCAACTACTTAGCGATTTGGGTTGTGGTCCCACTTGGGCTTGAACCAAGGACTCCCTGATTATGAGTCAGGTGCTCTGACCAACTGAGCTATAGGACCTTCGCTTCCGAGGGTTGCCGATCTCTTTAGATCATTCCCCCTTTTTCTTAGCGAATGCAAAGTTAATGTTTTTTTTTGATTTACACAATTAATATCCCCGTTTTTTTCGAAACAAGATCGTGATTATCGTGCTTTCCCCTATCCTAAATATCATAGCCCGGGGTAAAGCTAAGCTTTGCCCCGGGCTATGTGAAGGTTGTCCCTCCGGTATGGTAGGGCTATTTCAAGATCAGTTTGGCGATGGTTTGCACGCCATCCGGAGCGGTGTAGGTCGCGGTGTAAACTCCGGCATTGAGGGGGAGGCGCGTCTCACTCTCGGTCAAGATACGCTCAGCCATCTTCTTACCGGTCATATCGCTCACCATCAGTCGTCCTCCGACGTGGTCGGTGCGGATCACTACTTCAGAGCCCTTGGCAAAGATGCGAGTGAGACGATCACGAAGCCCGTCGATGCCCGTGACATCGAAGTTGAAGATCACAGGATCGGCAAGCGATCCGACTACTTCATTGGGGTAGTACTGCACACGGTCGCTGAACACAATCTCATCCTCGCCATCCCAAGCCTTGAACGTAATCTTACCATCATCACCATTGCCCGGGATCAGCAAGAGCACGATACCCTCCTGGGTGTCTTGCCCCGAGATGTAGGTAGCGCGACATTGTCCATCGATGAACGCACCCAACTCTATGCCATTGATAGGATCGCCACCCTTCTCGACTCTACCGATTACAATCATGTTGGTCTCAAACTGGTGATAGTCCACAGGCGTATAGTGAGTTTCAGGCTCCTCCTCAGCCGACTTGGCAGGCATCGACTGTGCCGACGTTACGGCAGGATAATAGAGGGTACGTGACTCATTGGCTATCGACTGATAGATGTAGCCCTTGCAGGGATCTATCGACTGCAACGAACCGATCCATTCATAACCGGTGTAGATGGCAAACTCACTCTGTCCCTTCACGATCTCGCCATCCAGAGGCGAGATGCCGGCGAAGGCTTCATTGACCGAAACAGGGAATTGTCCCGGATAACCGATCCAGTTCCATCCCTTCACGATAGAGATGGGCGAAGTGAGCGGATCGCATGGCTTGCCGATCACAGAGGGAGCGATGGCCTCCCGACTCTTCACCATAAACATCGACTCATTGTCGAGTTTCTTTAGAGTATTTGCATAATTCTCCACATAGAATGCTCGGGCATTCTTGATAACTTCGATGGCATCGAAATCGGCGCCAAAGATGCTTTGGAGAGTATAATCCTCAGGCTTGACATTGAGCGATATCCAAGTCCAACCGTTATTGATCGGGATAGAGACTTCGACTGAATCGTCGGCTGAGAAGATAATCGGATTATCAAGAGACCCCTTAACCTGCTGTGCGGAGAAGTCGAACGAGGGATCAGCTGTTACCAAGGGGCAAATGCGTCCGGTGGAGGCATCGTAGGCCTTGTACTTTATCGTGGTCGACATCTTGCTGTTGGAGTAGATGGTCATCATCACGTACGACGTGCCGAAGCGTTCATTGTAAACGGGCGAGGCGACGCCGACACACTGATCATCGATAAATGCGGCAAGCATATCATCGGTGTCTGTAGAGAGGATACCATCGAATTTGAGCACGCCGATGGTGTTCATGTTCATGCTATACTTGGCGGGGTCAACGCTCCAATCGGGGCGATCACCCTCGACATAGAGTGTGAGGGTATGAGGCTCGTAGATGCCATCGATGCCGTTTAGGTAGATGGTTTCCTCATACCTGCCTACAGGTATTGCCTCGCTGATGGTGAAGGTGATTTCCTCGTGCGATGATGGCATCAGAGTGCCCGATACGGAAGATGCCGTGAGCCATGATGGCATGCCGGTGATCTCCCAATTTTCGGTCTTGCCACCCTTGTTGGTGACAACGCAATTGAACGATCCACCTTCGCCATGAGCTATCTTGAGATCAGTCTCGCTGCCGAGCCACAAGAGCTGGTTGCATCTCACGTATGCATCCCAGATCACCGCCTGCGACGTATTGCCATTGAGGTCTTGCACGCCATCGATCTCGAAAGTAATGATAGTTCCCTCGAGATCCGCCTTGGTTTGGCCTCGGGTGTTATCCTCCACGAGGTTGATAGCCACGGTGCGTTCGTCGGTGACGAAGTCGAAGAGGAGGTTGGTCGACGTGTTATGCTCGCGAAGAGCGGGTCCCTCCTCGGTTATATTGATCTTTGTGCCGCTGATGAGAGTAGCCTTGCTGACAACCTCATCCGATCCTTCGACGTATGCCTCGTCAGTGCCGACCGTAACGACGACACCCTGCTCCAACCTCTGCTTCTCGAAGGGGAAGTAGAGCGTTAGTCCCGCCTCAGTCCCCGACATTCGATTATGCATATTCCGGACGAGGAAGTCGCCGGTGAGGGTAGCGTTCCAGAGTCGGATGTTGTCGAAATTACCCTTGAACGAATTGGTGGCCGAAGTGGCATCACCGCCGAAATAGAGGGTAGCCGCGGCGAGAGGTTCAATCTGTTTGGACGAGATGGTATTCAGAGCATTGCCATCGACATAGATGGTGGCATTGCCATCGCGGAGCACGTTGATGGCGAAATGATGCCAAGCGCCATCAAGGCAGGGAGCCGCGATATCGTAGGTCTTGACGTTGGTGATAAACTGCAATCCCGAACCGGTGGCAGAGAGCCTGAAGCACTGAGAGTTGTCGGTGGCGAAGATTGTCTTCGAGACATTCGTATCATCGCCGCGGAACCAGAAATCGAGGGCGAAATCATCGGTCGAAGTAATCTGGTCGACATTGCTCAGGTCGATACATACGGGGCTGTTGCCATCGAGTTCGACACCGAGGTTGGTGTTATTGAGCGCCCAAGACTCAGCGGCGAGGGTCATATTGCGATCGCGAGCTATGTCGGCAGCCACAACGCCGGCACCCTCGTCAAATTTCCAATAGCCGATCAGGTCGGGAGTGCCCTTGCGCTTGGTGACATACATATCAGCTTGCGCCTCATCATTGCTTATCTCCTTATCATAGAGTGAGAGCTCATTGATCGAGGCATCGATGCCACAACCCACTGAGAGTGGTCCATTGCCCTCATATATACCCACCGACTGACCTTGGAACATCTGATACTCTCCATTGGCATCAGCCACAAGCATCGACACCACCGGATTCTCTTCCTCATAGTGATAATTCATCGTTACGAACGACCAACTGTCTGTCGGCATCATGGCGGCTGAGGTATATTCCTTGCCATTGATAGAGAGAATGATTTTGTCGGTGTCATCCACCTTAATCTTGAGCATATCGTCGCCCAGACCATGTGTGAGAAGCGTACCTGCTCCTTGGCGGCATGCCCAGAAGTTGATGGTGAAGTCTTTCTTCGCCAAGTTGATATTGGCTTGGGTAGATGCGAGAGTAGATATATCGCTCTTGGCGCCGAGTGCCACGGCATGGTCTACAAGGTAGCCATTCAGCGTGCCAGTGACGCGTATTCCGGTGTCATGGATAGCACCCGAGAGGATATCCTCATTGAAGGTCACTGATATCTCATCGCCATAATTGAGGATACCATCCGAGGGGGAGGCAACGCCCAAGACTTGCGGTCGCGACACATCCTTGGTCACTTCGATAGTTTCACTCTCGGCGGTAACCCCATTGGTGGTGGCGCTGTATACGCGGAACTGATACTTGCCGTCAGGGTAAAGCACTTGATCCGACATATCGAAATTGATGGTAAACTCACCTGTATCAGAGAGAGACGACTCTCCCTCGCCGGGGTGGACATAATACTCATCGATTACGCTCCAAGTCGGGTTATTCTCCAATTTATACTGAGCCACCAGTTTCTCGAGGTTGATATAGTTGTAGTCATAATCGGAGACTTCGAGATTGACCATTTGGTCGGAAGAGGTGGTATTGATCACCGTGGTGGGGATATATAGTGAGACGGGAGAAGAGGCCTGCACGAAATGCGCCGATATGAGGAGCGAATCCTCAATCGAACCATAGATCGAGAGGGGGTCACTTTGACCCTTTGCTACGAGTCTGAGCTTGATATCATCGTAGGTGTCGATGTCGATATTACCCTGCTCGAGATAGATGGTTTCGACTAACGAAGAGCCGGGGGTAAGCTTGTAGGTGAGGCCATCGCCGATCGGTCCATTGGGCGTAGAGATCAAGGCACCATTGACATTGGAAGCGGGGTCAACCTTCAGCACATAATAAGAAGCCTGCCCGGTAGTGGTGAGGGTAGATAGCCGCACCTTGAACACAGCCTTGCTTCCCTTAGGCACGCCGGTGACGAGGCTGTTACCCTCGACAGAGATATCGGGCACATCGATCTGCTCGGTAGCTTCCGAGATCACGAATCCGGGATAATAATATTCTGTCTGAACCTCCTCCTCGTAAGGGCTCGAAGTCATACCACCACGCGTGCGGAAGATCGGACCAAAATTATCGGGAGCATTAAATACATCGATGGTATGAGTATCATAAGGATCATCATCCCTAAGAGAGAACTTAATAGTCTTGGTAGAGTCGTTAGTTTCAGAATGGTCGACAGTACCGAGCAGACCGCGAGAGAGATTGACTGAGAAGCCGAATTTATTATAGTTGATCTTATTATTCTCTAAATCAATATGATTATCATAAAGGTATTTAATATCAAGAGTATTAGAGTGGGTATATGTATCACCATCTGTACGCTCATGCTCATAATCTACAGTTGATCCACCATCGAAAGAATAGTTATTCAACAAATAGTTGCTACGATTGTTGATAGCCTCATACTTAGCTTTCTCATTTTGGGCTATAATATTATACCAATTATCGATAGAGATGGTATAAAAGTTGACCATATCTGTATATCCATTCTCGGTAGGGTTATCGGGTTGAGTCATCTTATAGAATCCCTCTTTGCAATAATTGGGATCATCTGCACCCACAGAAGATTCATAACTACACCCTTTGCTATCACCTTCGACGAATAGATTATCTCTCAGAGCCTTCAGTTGAGGGATCAAGGTGTTAAGGATATGATATTGAGTATAGATAAACTCGGTATTGAAATCCTCTTGCGGCTCAACCATTACAGATTGATAAGATGACATAATATAGTCATCACCGCTCTTTACCGGACCGACAAACATAGCATCATCCATCTGGTAATTGATAGAATTGCCGATATAAATATCACCCAAAGCCCCGACAAAATCGGGATCGCAACTTGTGGAGATAGAATTAAGCGATTTAATGGTTTTAAAGAAATTGCCGGCACCGGTATTAGTGATTTCATATTCTAACGAATTTGTAAGATGTCTATCAGCCATTTTACCGGTTAATTCGGCAAATCCTTCACCCCTTATAATCGTGACACACAGGCCTTTAACCCTTGCCCAATTGAGTTGGGTATCATGATGGTACTTAAAAGAGAAAGAAGTAGAAGATGTTGTTGTTTCACCTTTCGACCAAGTCGATGAGGAGTTCGAGCCTCCCGGATCACGGAGGATATAAGAGACGGTTTCCGGGCCAAGAGTTACAAAGTTATTGCCGGAGGGGAGGTCGCCACACACGACGCCTTTCATACCATCCTCCTTGCCTTCATTTTCCCACTTCCAGATGATGTCTTTCCCTTCATGGCTGATGGAGATGTTGAGCTTGCGTGTATAGTCTCCATTAATATTGGGAGTGGCTGCCGTCCATGAATATAGATACTCTCCTTTCTCATTGAGCTCGGGTGTTTCTTCATCGACTTCGACGATATTGCCCCAGTTGGGATCATTCTCCACCTCGGGAAGCTTGTAGGTCACTCCGGCATTCATCTCGTTGACGATCTTGATAGGACAGCCGGCGAGATGAACTGTGTCTGTCACCGCCTTGGAGTAGTCGGTATTATTTTTTGCATTGTCAAAGTTGTAATATTTTTCGAATGCGCGGATTGCGAATACATAGTTCCTTCCCTGCTCGAAAACGGGATGGGTGAACAATTCAGGATGCTCGGCTTTCGTCAGCGTGATCGTTGTGTCGCCGGGCTGGTCGTAATACTCGAGTTCGTCCTCGCCAAACCAAGTGTCGGGGCGATTGACCTGAGTCACTTCGACAGTCGGATCGGAGAAGTATGCAAGATTTAATGCAGCAGCATAATGGATGGTCTCGGTGTTGTTATCATCAATCTTGTGAGTCACCGCAGTCTGATTGTCCACGTTAGCATTGGTGGCTTTGAGTTCGGGGAAGTCGTTGGGATCGAAGGTGATGTCTGAGTTTTTGATGATCTCGACGCTCTTCACTTTATAAGTGAGCGGAGGCACCTCGACGAAGAACTCACCGGAGATGCTATCGGTTTCGACCACGAAATCGGTGGTGGGATCCTCAATGCTGCTGCCTTCGTACCAAGCCTTAGAGCTGATGTGGGAATTGGAATTGCTGATGGGTAGGGAGTCGGGATTGTTGACAATGCTCCATTCGGTGCCATCTTCGACATATTTCTGATTGAAATGATAGCCGGTGGTGGGCTCGATGCCGATGCGCAAGCGAGCTTTACCGATATTCGCCTTGCTGAGTCCGAAGCAGAGATCTTTATCCTTCTCGATCGAGCCACCCACAACTCTACCTGCTATATTTACCTTGGTATTGTCGAAGAAGTGGAGCTGGGTGATAGGTTCTTCGAATTTGAACTTGGTACCGGCACCAACCGTGTCGACGGGGAATCGTCCACCATCGACAAATGTATGGCCATCCTTCACAATCGAGATATAGTGATTGCCTATCGGCACGGGGATGGTAAACTCGCCATTGGAGTCGGTGACAACCGGTTTTCCGCCGTCATAGCAGATTACACCATCCACCATCAGCGATGCACCGACCACCGGGATGTTGGTGTTCTCATACCACGCCTGTCCCGAAACAGGGAAGGAGCTGGCATCGCTGAAATCGAGTCCGTTATGGTTGAGCGAAGATGCGCTGATGATGCGTGAGTAGCGAGACGGGGTAAACTTGTGGATGTTCAGCACGGGGCGAATAACGTAGGTAGTTCCATCGCCCACGAAGGGTATGCCCCGGACTTCGTATGCACCATATTCATTGGAGAGGCCATAAAGGCTGAGTTGGTCTTCGGTGGGGATTATCTTGGAAGTCGGTTTACAAACACCTTTCTTCTTTCCGTGACGACAATTAGGCGTTCCTGAAGTTTTTGAATAATCATATAACACATTCAAAGATGAGATGCCCTCATCGAGAGGCCAATAGAGAGCGAGGTTGGCTTCTGTGCCGGAGAGAATTCGGTCGTAATTGGCTGAGACTTCGGAGGGAGTCAACGCCTTCTTCCAGAGACGCACATCGTCGATCATACCATAGAATGTGCCGGTGAGATCGTGAGTGCCGCCCAGTGAAAGAGCACCATCATTGAGAGGAATAGTTGCGGTAATCGTATCGGTGGAGATGGCACCATTTTCGCCGATTATGATCATCGACCAGCTGTCTGTGCCGCTATGAGCGAGTGTGAAATTGCTATACTTGCGTGCCGGAAGCTTCAGCTTGGATGACTTGTCGACCCACGTATCATCTTCCTTATAAGAAAGAGCGGGAATATAGCTTGCACTGTCGGGGATAAGTGAGATGCGAAGATTATCACCGATTTCGGCGAGAGTCATCCTCTCCTTTTCAGCGGTGGAGCGCACATACATCTGAAGAGAGAAGTCTTTATCTTTGAAAAGGTTCTCATTCTTTTCATTTTCCCAAGTCAGGGCGCAACCTTTCCCCTCAACCATCATGGCATAGAACTGCGACTCCTCCTCACTGAGATTGTCGGGGGTGAGGATAACCTTGGCATTGGGCACTCCGGTGCCGGCATCGTAGGTGATGCTGCCGGCGACGATGCCGCGTGCTTGGCAGAAACCGTCGGTGGTCAATACATCACCCTTTCCTTCAAACTCTTTGGTGTCGGCATTATAAATGGATAGTGAGATGCGATATTCATAATACTTGCCGACTTCGGCAGAAGTGTCGTCATAGGAATACGAATTTTGGACACCTGTCACTTGTGTGATTTCAGTCCAGCTGCTTTCACTGCTGCCATATTCGCGGCGTTCAAGTTTGTATTTGGCATCAGCGGTGCCGATATGGTCTACGTTCCAAACGAGTTTAACCTTGTTGGTGCTCTCGCCGCGGCCTGCAGAGAAGTCGAGGATATGGGTGCTTCCGGCGATGGTACCCGTGATTAGGCCGGATTGATAGGTCTGACCCATCAAGAAGGTCCTCACCATATAGGTGTAATACGTATTACTATTCTCGATGGATTCATCGATGTATGTCGCCTTTTCAGATCCGGACTGACCCACCACGTTATCAATTACTGTCATCGTTGCGATGGTCTCATTATCCGATCTGCCCGGCACGTATGAGGTGCGATAGATCTCGAAAGTGGCCGGCGTGGAGAGGGTGGTGTATCCGATGTTAAGATCGAACGATGCTTCCTTCCTCTCGCCGGTGAGCGTGAGATCGAATTTAGGATTTGCGGTATAGGTCACCTCCTGCATCAGATCGGGATATGGCTTGGTGGCATCCCAATTATTAGGTACGAAAGAGATGGCATACTTATACTCCTTGCCATAATCGGAACTGTTGATGGTAATGTCGCAACTTCCTTTCTCTTCATAATTGGTGGTATAGAGTGTCTCGTAAGAACCATCGCTCTTGACACGATACACCACTATTTTGCCCGACTCATCGACATGCTTAGTATCATATACTTCCGTTTCCCAGCTAAGGTTGAGTTTTTGATTCCACTGGTCGTAAGAGGTATCGACACCCTTCTTGATACGAGGGAAAGCATTGGTGTAGATGGTACGATTCTTTAGATCCTTGTCGGTATAGAGCGAATATTTGCCATGGGCTGCCATCTCGGGAGTGGTGGCTCCGGTCTCGTTGTTGTATATGATTGTATTGTTATAATCAGTGTCAGGAGCATAATAGCCGGTAGTAAAAGAACTGTAAGCATTCTTTACCGGAGTTTTTGATTCGTCGATCACCTGGTCATTGCCATCCTTATACCAAGTAACTGTGTCATAGTGAGATCGAGTATAAGATACGACATACTCATCGGGAATATAGAGAGAACGGGAAGTGGATGGAAGATCACCGAATTCTATGGAGGAGGTAGTGCCTGTGAAACGTGTAAGGGTTTTGTTCGGCTTGTCGTATACGCGTACAATCACATCGCTATAAGCCTCGCCTTTAAGATCGATGAACTTCGGGTCATTTTCATAGCTTACCTTGCCATCCTCTTTCTTCTTGACATCCCCATTACTGGTAGGCATCGTACAATTCAGTTCTTCGGTAGTGATATTGGTACGTTGCGAATCGGGGATAACGTTCAGTTCTTCGCATCGTTCGTAGCTATAGAACTTACCATCATCGGTATAATATCCGATACCCCATTTTTGCATTTCAGCATCGATCTCGGCACTCTTCTGTGGGCCAAACCAGTACTTTACATTGCCGGGGTAGAACCAAATGCCGCAAAATTCGACGGTATGTTTTGTGCCTATCTTATTATCTTTGAAGATGATTTCGACAGTGGAGTAGACGTCCTTATCCTCTTGGTCGGCTTTACCGAAACGTACAAAGGCGCTCTCCGTGACCAGTGTTTGGTATTGCCACCAGCGGTTGTCGTTCTCTTCATCGACGCCGACATAGAAGGATGAGAACCTCGGCAGGGTTGCCAATTTGTTGTTGTATGACATTTCTTTTGAGCCAATCACAGCCTCGACACGCCCATCTATCAGCAGGTAGACGTAGGAGTTGGTGTTGTAGTGGCTGTTGTCGCCATCGTAATTGAAGTGGCTGTAGTCGAAGCGCATACGCCAGCGACCACCAGCCACGCCGGCACTAACATCCTTGTTGACAATAATGTCGGGCATGTGCTTTTTTAGCCCGGGATCGTGGTTATCCGAGTCGGAAGAGGCGTGTGATAGCGGGGCAACGCCGATAATAGTTGCCAAGATCATCAGCCATGCCACGGCGACTGACCTCGTGCGGAAGTTAAAGGATAAAGATTTTGCCATAATGATATGTCCTATTTCTGATGAGGATGCAGGTTATATGGAACGCTCCAAAAGCATTGGAGGGTGTAATATCTTGCAGTATCAATTTAATTAACAATATATTACGTTGCAAAGATAACAAAATTTTTTCTTGAATAGCATCAATTTATATAAGATTTAATTTATTTTTATTATTTCTCAATAATTCATGATTTTTAACCACTTTTTTTCTAACTTTGCAGCGGTTTTTGAATCGTCGTTACTGTTTTTTCTGAATCTTCGGATATGAGTAGCAAAAGCAAGGCACGTTATCATATTTTGGCGATATTGGCTGTCGTGATTTGGGGCACTACGTTTGTCGCTACCAAGATGCTGATTTCTGCGGGGTTACACCCTACGGAGATCTTCATCTATCGGTTTGTCATCGCATATATCTGCATTCTCTTTATGGCTCGAGGGAGGCTGTGGTCGGACTCTTGGCGCGATGAGGTGCTCCTCTTCTTCGCCGGCATCACGGGTGGCTCTCTCTATTTCATCACGGAGAATACTGCCTTGCAATATACTCAAGCCATCAATGTGGCAATGATCATCAGCGGCACTCCATTGCTGACGACTCTGCTTGCCATGGCTATCTTTAAGAGTGAGAGAACTCGTAGTCCCCGGCGCATCATCGCCGGCAGTGTCATCGCCCTCGCCGGTGTATTTGTGGTGATCTTCAATGGGGGAGAGGCGCTGGAGTTCAATCTGTTGGGCGATATACTCACTCTTGCCGCCGCCCTCTCCTGGGCTGTCTATAGCATCCTGCTTAAGGTGCTGGGTGGACGCTATTCCGCCCTCTTTATCACTCGCAAGGTCTTCGCTTACGGTTTGCTCTCGATGCTCTTGTGGCTTCCGATTCATCCGACTCCCTTCTCCATCGAAATCCTTGCCCGCCCCGAGGTGTTGGGGAATATCCTCTTCCTCGGAGCATTGGCATCGATGCTCTGTTTCGCCATCTGGAGCGCCGTCGTGAAGCATTTGGGTACGGTCAAATCTACCAATTACATCAATCTCAATCCTATCGTCACCTTTATCTCGGCATATATTTTCTTGGGTGAGGTGATCACACCGCTGTCATTCGTCGGTGCAATAGCCATCATCGGCGGCGTCTACATCATCGAGCGATAGGGTAGGGCTTGTTTTGCGGGAACGCGCTCTAAGGGCTTTTCAGGGTTTTATGCCGATGGCGGTCAGGATTCTGCCGGAGTTTATGCCAAGTCGGCGGGCAGAGAAGAATCTATCGGGATTGCAACGTGTGCAAAGGTTGCTCCGGCTGATTCGTTCGGCGCTGATGCCGAGGGTTTCGAGGGTGAAGATGTTTGCCTCCACGAGGTCGAGGTGGCCTTTACCCTTGGCGGTGTCGATGGTGGAGATGCGCTCCATCGGGAATTTGGCAGCGCCAAACTCCTCGATTAGGTCCATACCCACCTCATAGCAATCGCGGCAGATTGCCGGACCGAAGATCACCTCGATGTCATCTATGCGGGCACTCTTGGCGAGCATCATGTCGATGGTGGGCGTCAGTATGCGGCTGAGTGTGCCGCGCCATCCGGCATGGACAGCAGCTATGACACCCTGCCGGCGGTCGAAGAGCAGGATCGGTACGCAGTCGGCGGTGAATATGCCGATATATATCCCGGGGGTGTCGCAGACCAAGGCATCCGCCTCTACTTTTCCTTCCACTTCGAGGGCGTCGACGACACGGCAACTATGCACCTGCCGCAGAGTGACAAGATGATCTGACGGGATGTTGAGTTGCCGGCAGAGGTCGCGCCGGCAAGCGGCAACATGTTCGGGGTTGTCGCCGACATAGTCGCAACAGTTGAACGCCGAGTAGAGATCGCCATCTGCATCACCGCGCAACGTGGTGAAGGTATCGATGCGACATCCTGCTACTTGCTCCCCGGCATAAAGACGAAGTAAACGGCGGCTATCAGACATAAGAAGGCGGCTATATGATTCCATTGAAGGCGTTCGCCACCCAGAAAGAAGGTGGCGATGACGGTGAAGACAGTGAGGGTGATAACCTCCTGAAGTACTTTGAGTTGCATAAGACTCATCGGACCGCCGTTGCCGACATAACCGATACGGTTGGCAGGCACCATAAAACAATACTCGAAGAAGGCGATACCCCAAGAGAGGAGGATCACACCGATCAGAGGCCAATGGCGCGTGGCGCCCGTGGCTTGTAATTTAAGGTGACCATACCAAGCAAATGTCATAAACGTGTTGGACACCACCAACAGCAAAATAGTAGTTAACCAAGCCGGCATAACAAAAATCGAATTAAAAGGAGCGCTCAAAGAGCGCGAAAAAAAACTATGCAAAAATAGCAAAAAAGGCTGAAGCAAACAAAAAAACAAAGAATTGAAGTTTCGAAAGTTTAGAGAGCGCTCCGATCTATATTGGTAATGAAATTATGCCGGTAAATGTTTCGGATTGAATAAACGCCCTGAATGGGCAACCTGCAAATAGCCCGGGGCATAGCGAAACTACACCCCGGGTTGACAAATACAAATGCCATGTCGCCCTGAATGGGCAAAAGCACGACCATTTCAATTCTTACCTTACTATGACTTTGCGATATGAGCCGTCGGTGTAGCGGATGATGTTTACTCCCGGTTGCTTTTCAGAGAGTCGGTTGCCATTCAGATCGTAATAGCCATCAACCGCGGGAGCAGTGTTTTCGTCAACAATCTCATCCACAGCAAGAGTCTCATCCTCAACGATATTATAAGCCCTCCAAGGATCTCTATTATAATTAGCAGTAGCCCCAACAGGCACGTAAATCGTATTGAGGACCAAACAACCGTCTAATATATCATTTTTAGTTGATGGTGGCACATCACGATCCACACGAACGTTAGTCAATTGGGCGCAATCATAGAAGCATAAAGATCCGATACTTGTGACCGAGTTGGGAATGGTGACTGTGGTTAAACCGGTTTCGTGGAAACATTCATATCCCAAACTGGTAACTGAGTTAGGAATGGTGATAGATGTCAAACCTGCACAACAATCAAAGCAGTTGTCTGCAAGACTTGTGATTGAATTGGGAATCATTGTATTCTTACATCCTACAAGCATTGTATTGGTAGAGGTCTCTACAATTGCATTACATCCCTCTCTTGAATCGTATACGCTATTTCCATCTTCCACTACAATGCTTTCTAATCCCTTACAACGGCAAAAACAATCAACACCAATACTTGTAACCGATCGAGGAATAGTGATCGATTTCAAACGAATGCAATATTCGAAGCAACTTACCCCCATACTCGTTAGTGAATTAGATAGTGTAACCGATTCTAACCAATAGCAACAACGGAAGCAATCATCTCCCAAACTGGTGACTGAATTAGGTATAACAATTGAAGTCAGGTACTCACAATAATAGAAGCAGCTGTTTCCTATGCTTGTTATTGAATTGGGGAGAGAAATTGACATCAAACCGCAATATCGGAAACTATTCTCACCCAGACTTGTGACCGAGCTGGGTATAGATACTGATACCAAATCAATACAATTACGGAAACTCTCATCCCCAATACTTGTAACTGAATAAGTCGCGCCTTCAACGGATATAGTCTCCGGAATAACGATATTGCCGGAATAAACATTATCACCGGCGACAACACTCGCTGTGTTGTCGCTTTTGTTAAGATTGTAGTATATACCATCGACTTTGACGTCGTAAGCCCATGCTGCCGAAAAGCAGAGAAGGGCAGTAAGAAAAGTTAAGAGCTTTTTCATTTCAAGAGTTTTTAAGTTGTTTATGTTTCGGTTATTTCTTTAGGTAGGGGGATTTTATAAGAGTCTACCCCGCGACGGGGTAGACTCTTACGTGGTTATATTGGATTATAGCTGAGGCTTAGTGGATTAGAAGCAGACGGAGATACCGGCTTGCATACCGAAGGAGACTCCTTTACCGAATGAGACATTCGGCCCGGCGAAGAGACCAATATGGTCGTTGAAGAAACCATGGATCGAGGGGGCTATCTTACCACCCCAAGTCGATTGTGAATCGCCTCCTTTGGGCCAAAATACACTGCAAAAGGCATTGATAGGAACATTCAGGAAGAAATTCCTGCTGATGTCGACACGGAATGATGGTCCGAAGTCAATAAGCATACCCCAATTGTCAACGATACCGGCATCAATGTTCATGTCAAGGTCTGCACCGACGTGGAATCTTCCCCAGTGAGAGATCGATGTGCAATAAAGACCCAGACCATACCAACTGCTCTCTTTTGCCAAATCGAAATCGCCCATCTGATATTGAGCTGTCACTACGATCGGGTAGTACACTTCGTTTCCATCCTTGTCGGTTCTGGATGTCTTGGCTGAAGCCGGGAGAGTGGAGCAGGCGATCAACGCCACGATGAGGAATAAAATCTTTTTCATAAAGCAGTTCTGTTTAGAAGTTGTTATTGTTGTTTAGATTTATGTTTATTTGCCTATTATGATAAACTCTCAAGGAATGTAACCCCTATTATCACAATTTTTTTCAATCGGGCCGAGAATTGCAAATGCTGAGAATCGTTAATTGCTTTTCGTAAGTGTAAACTCGCTGAACTGGCCACCATTAGGTGATGGTTTCAGTTTATTGTCCTCGATTAGACATTCCAATGTCCAATCCTCGTCTGTGTCGTACGTACTTGCGTATGCCCCTTTGCAGATCAGTTTATTGCCGCTGACCTTCCATGTAAAATAGGCGGTAGAATAGGAAACCGGCGATTCATATTCCATTGTGCCGGTCTTATTTGACTTCAAGGTCAAATAGAGGTACTGTGACTTTGTTGCTCCATTGTTGGTGTAGGTGCGTTTGCCATACCAGTTGCCGACGAGGTCGTCGGTTGACATGCCGGAATCATCGCTGCATGAGGTGAGGATTGACATGGGAAGGAGCATCAAGAGGAGGATGCCAAGCATCCGGAAGAAATTCTTTTCAGATTTCATAAAGCGTTAGTTTTAAGTTATTAAAAGTTAGTTCGTTTTGCCCATTATGGCGGCATTAAAGCCTTTGTAACCCACCCGGACTGAAAAATTAACACGGATTTTTAAGATAACCACGGATTGAGCGGATTTGCGCGGATCTTTGCTACTCGATGGGAACAATACTTAGTTCCCATCGAGTAACCACAAAAATCACTTATTGAAATAATGTGCCGTTTCACCATATACTATATATGAGTCTTTAGTTCCTCCGGTATTGAATACTCTATAGAATGTATTTCCCATTTTAACATAGTATTGAGCATCTTTTTTGTATAATTCACCATGCTTGTTTACACTTCGGAATGATGCGCCATCTTTTACAGACAGACTAACATTCTTGATTTTATCACCGTATGAGCTCGACTGAGTATTGATGTTCCCATCCTTGAATTGCTCGTGAGCATCATTTTTAGTTGTATTTGTGTTGTTTGAATGTGTGCCTCCGTATGTTGATGATGACGTTGTCGACATATTTGTGTTCGATGTTGTCGTGCCGGAATTTTTTGTGCCGGACGTTGTCACGCTATTACTTGTAGTTCCGGACGTTGTTGAACTATATGTTGTTGTACCGGAAGTTGATGATGTTCCATATTTGAGATTATTTTGTTCCTTGATTCGTTCCACGTTCTCTTTCCCGGAATTCATCAATTTCCGATTAAAGTCATGCAAATCATTATTTATTTTCTTTTGCTCTGCAATTACATCATACCCCTCTTCTTTCAATGCAGCAATTGCCTGACCTTTTATCACACAATACTCTTGATAAGTTAAATCTTTCCCCATCTTTAGGTATGCTTGTCGCATCATATTGTATTCTTCCATCTCTTGTTGCTGTACTTGCTGTATTGATAGAGCCAACAACTGATTTTGTACTTGTCTAAGATATTGAGGATTTGAAACTTGGGCGGCAACATTGCCGGTGCCTCCGGAAGATGAACGTGTAGAATATGAACCGGAACTATAGCTGCGACTGCTGTTTTGTGCGCTCTTGGCTTGCGCGTAGCAAGTCGCTGCCACCGCAGCTGTTTGTAATACTGCCATGCCGATATTACTCCAAAGACGATTGCGACGTTCTTTCTTTTCTCGATCCCATTGATTCTTCAAGGAATAGTCTGCTTTGCCATTCCAATCCAAGCAGATACCGGAGTAATTCTTCTTACCCGCCAGGCTGAACCCATATTTGTTGTTATAGTGTACCCAGTCATATTTCGGTTCGAAAATTCTATGTCCGGTCATATCCACTACTCCCACTTTGACACTCTTTTTCTTCCTTTTACTTACCTCAAAATATCCGATTCGACCATCTAATGCGCGAAATTTGATGCCGTCATAATAGCCGGAGAAGATCTTTTTGCCACCAAGGTCACAAATCTCAGTGCAAAGATATTTGTCTGTCGCTTTGAAGAAGCCCACTGCATCCGAATTACAGTTTTTAGTATCATATATAAACTCGACACTAAGATATTCTCTTTTTGCGGGTATAAGTTCCTGGCCGGATAAGGTGCAGACTCCGGCAAAGAGATTCTTTTCAAAAGAGAAGCATCCATAGCCTTTCTTAAGAGGCATATATTCTACTTTGCTATACTTGCGATCAAGAGGTATTATTACCTTGCCATTCCAGTCTCTGGCTCCATTATATCCTCCTTGTGAAAGACGATACCATACATATCCATCATTTTCTGTTATAAGACTTGCGGTAATCGGCAATGTTGAATAATGAGCAGATTTAACAATGGAAGAGATATCCTTACGGATCTGACGGTAATCGATATCCATAGGTAAATGGATGTCTAACAGTTTTGTCTTTTTTCCCCGCTTGAAGAAACCGATTGTATTGAGATTGATGTCGACATCATCTTTATATTGTTTGTACTTGATGGGCACAACTTCACGACCTTGGAAGTCATAATATCCAAACTTTTTATCTTTTACGACTTTGAAATATGGGATAGAGTCTTTAGTGACATGAAGATTGCAATCGCTAAACTTATCAGCGGCACTAAGGATCTTCTCACCTTTGATATTATAGATCTCACAATCAGAGAAACCGCTCTGGAAGTATCCGCCATAAATATCGTTCGAGTAGAAGCTTATATCTCTTGAAGACGAGACGATGGTATCGCCGGCTACGGAGATGGCATAATATTGAGAATTGCTACCTTTGAAATTCTCCTTGACATAGATCCAAGTAAATCCATTCTTGGCTGTCTTATATGTTCTCTCATATATAGTCGACCCATTATTGCTTGTCACAGACAAAACATCTGTCTTTTTGACGTATGAGGTCGAACCGGAAGCCTTCTTGTATTTGATGTCTGTGTAAGTGACACCGATCACATTGGCTTTAATCGATTCGCCGGATTGAAGATGAATGATATCTTCAGCGAGGGCTGAGAGCGATACCATCAGAGAGAGGAGAATAGCACAGATAGCTTTCATACATTAAGTAGTTTTAAGTTATTAAAAGTTAGTTCGTTTTGCCCATTATGGCAGCATTAGCCTGAATGTAACCCACCCGGACTGAAAAATTAACACACAAATTTTGAAGATAACCGCGGATCGTTCGGATTAACGATCTAAGAACCGTTACGGACTTCGAATGCGCTCTTAGTAGGAAACTTGTCTATGATGTTCGATGAAAACGTTGTAATAATATTTGGAATTCTCGAATGTAATTATTATTCTTGCCAAATATAAAGTCCAACTTTAAATTTGTCCAATCAATGACTAATGCTTTGATAAACAGAGAAATGTCTGACTAATTTGAAATCGCTATTGGGAGATCGTTTGAAGCGCACTATGCTACTCTACGATGGTGAAGAGGAGAATTTTAAAGACATCGATGGATATTGCAACTATCGAAACTTGAATCTTGAGCCATGATAAAGCATAACTCAATATTTTTAACAACAGATTATAAGAGCGCGCTCTAAGCTAAGCACCATTACTGACTTCGAATGCGTTCTTAGCGTGATGCGATTTTTTCTGATAAGGCAAAAGAAAGGCTGTTTGAGAATAGTACAATCTAAAAAATAGGGGATAAATTTGGAAAGTCGCCTCAAAAAGTGTATCTTTGTCCCAAAAGTCGCCCCGAAAAGTGTGTCATTTCGCCGAAAAGTCGCCCTGAAAAGTGTATCAATTTGCTGAAAATACACCTTTAGAACTTTGATTATCAATAATATAATCTGAGCGCTATGTTCAAAAGAAAGATAGAAGACAAATTGTCCTTGTGGAAAGAGACGCAGAAGCGAAAGCCTTTGGTGATCAAGGGCTGTCGCCAATGTGGCAAAACGAGTTCCGTAATGGATTTTGCAAAGACACACTACTCGAATGTAGTGTGTCTTAACTTCCATGAGCATAAGAGCGCGTTCCTCTTTGCTGTTTTTTGGGGGGAGATTAGATACCGTCGTCCATCATGTCCCAATCGTCTTGTTCTTCCATGAAGTCGTCGAATGACTGGCCACGATATGCCGAACCGACTTCGTAGTCTTCATTCGGGTCGAAGTCGCAGGCTTCCATTAGTTCATCTTCTGAATAGCCACCAAGCCGGGAGTTATGACGATTCCCGGCTTGATGATCATCGGTAAAGCGTTTCCACACCCATCTGAAGAGAAAGAACTCACCAAGATAATTCCAGAACTTCATACTCATTTATCTTTTAACAGGTCTTTTACGCCGCAAACGGATCCATTCCGCAGCTTATAGGCTGGCTATCAGGATCTCTTTGATGTCTTGCTCGGTCAGGGGAGCGTAGGCTCTCTCCAACCCTTCGTTCACGGCGATGTGATGAGCCATCTCATCGATGCGACTCTCGTCGATGCCCACCTCGCGCAGATGCATCGGTATGCCGATGCTCTCGAAGAAGGCGTAGGTCGCATCTATCGCCTTATTAGCGATCTCCTCTTTCGGCAACGTCGAGTCGATACCAAACACGTTGACACCATATTTCACGAAGCGGTCGATCGTCTTGTCACTCAGTATATGCCGCATCCAGCGGGGTGTGATGATAGCCAACCCCTCGCCATGAGTGATGTCGTAATATGCCGAGAGGGCATGCTCGATGCCATGACATGGCCAACCCGATTCGCTGTTGCCCAACGATAAGATGCCGTTGCAACCGTAGGTGCAGCAGAGCATCATCTCGGCCCGAGCTGTGTAATCCTCCGGATTCTCCAAGCATTTGCGGGTGTTCACCATCAGACTCTTCAGCATCGACTCGCAGAACCCATCGTTCAGTAGAGTGCTGTCGGCTACGAAATATTGCTCTATGGTATGGTTCATCGCATCCGCGCAACCGGCTGCCGTCTGCTTCTTCGATACGCTGAAGGTATACACCGGGTCGAGTATCGAACAGACAGGGTAGAGTAGTGGATCGCCATAGCCGATCTTGTCGTTGGTCTCCGTGCGTGAGATCACACCGAAATAGTCATACTCCGAACCGGTGGCTGCCAAAGTCAGGATATCCACTATAGGCAACGCAGCTTGTGCCTTCACCTTATAGGAAATCAGATCCCAAGGATCACCATCATACTTGGCGCCGGCGGCTATCGCCTTCGAGCAGTCGAGCACCGAGCCGCCACCCACTGCCAAGATCACATCGATCTGTGCCTCCTTGCAGATCCGCACTCCATCCAACACCGACGGATCATACTTCGGATTCGGCTGAATGTCCGAGAGCTCAAAGATCTCGAAATCTTTCAGAAGATCTTTTACTCGGTCATAGAGTCCGATTCGCTTGATGCTGCCCGAGCCGTAGGTCATCAGCACTCGGCGTCCCAACGGACGCATCACCTCCGGCAACTTCACTATCGACTCGCGCCCGAAGATAAGGCGAGTCGGCGTCATATAGTCAAAACTTTGCATAAAAAGATATTTAAATTTACTATTCTTTCTCGATCTGGAGAATCTTGGCATCCGGCTTCAGGTAGTCGGGGCTGAAGGCCAGATTAGGCTCGATATCCGAGAGTATTGAGCTGATGAACTCGATTCCTTTGGCGTTGAGTTGGTCTTCATCGATGATGATCGACACGTTGCCCACATGAGCCCAAATCCCGGAGTCGGCATTATATTCGTAGGTGACACCCTTCGACCCACGGAGCACTGCCACAAGGTTGACCCCCTTCTCGATTTTGACTTCACCGGCTGTGGCTGCTTCCACCTCCTTGGATTCGTCATTACCCTGATATACCGGTTCGGCTACGGATTCAATCACGGTAGTGGTCTCCGCCATTACTTTGGTATTAGAGCCCCCGGAGCATCCGGTCAGTAGCAACATCCCTGCTACAAAACAAAATACTGTCTTAAATTTCATATCTTTAAAGTATTAAAATTAAAAATAAATCTCAAATTAAATATTCTATCCTTAATTCCGCAACACTTTGATTTAACTTTATTTATAAGTTCCTGAGCAAC
>JBJEDL010000068.1:0-4488 GCA_051872035.1 Lepagella sp. | reverse complement strand
GTTAATTATAATTTGCGTTTCTAAAATTCAAGGGAACGTTGAAGTTACCTAAGTCCTACGGCCCCAAAAAATTAAGGAACGCGCTCTATTGTTATATGTTTGGGCATATTTTTTATGCTTGGAGTGCTCTTTTCAAAAACGACATTGCCTTATGTATGAATTTCTATCTTCTGTTAATGGCTATCTTTGGGGTTGGCCGATGATTGTGCTTTTGGTCGGCACTCACTTGTTCCTGACCATACGTCTGAGATTTCCACAACGTCATATCTTCAAAGCCATACGCATGAGCGTGGCACGCGACAAAGATGCCGATGGCGACGTGAGCCAATTTAGTGCCTTAGCCACCGGCCTTGCCGCCACCATAGGCACCGGCAATATCATCGGCGTTGCTACCGCCGTCACCATGGGTGGCCCCGGCGCCGTCTTCTGGTGCTGGGCTACCGGCATCCTCGGCATTGCCACCAAATATTCCGAAGGACTCCTGGCGGTGAAATATCGCGTCAAATTGGCTGACGGCAAGATGAGAGGCGGACCGATGTACGCCATCGAACGAGGCATGAAATGCCGCTGGCTTGCCATCGCCTTTGCCCTCTTCACATTTATCGCCTCATTCGGCATCGGGTGCGTGACACAGAGCAACGCCATATCAGTGGCAATGTCGGAATATGGCTTCGATCCCGTACTCGTGGGTGGCATCCTCGCCGCAATGCTGGCACTCGTCGTCATCTTTGGCGTCAAAGCCATCGGCAAGGTGTGCGAAACGCTCGTACCCTTCATGGCTATTTTCTACATCATCGGTTGCGTGATAGTATTATGCATCAACGCCGAATATATCCTGCCCGCCCTCAAGGTGATCGTCACCTCCGCCTTCAGCGAGCAGGCAGCCACCGGCGGCTTCGTCGGCTCCACCATCATGATAGCCATGCGCTATGGTATCGCCCGAGGCCTCTTCTCCAACGAGTCGGGATTAGGCTCAGCTCCCATCGTGGCAGCCGCCGCACGCACCAAGAACCCGGTGCGCCAAGCCTTGGTGAGCTCCACATCCGTCTTCTGGGACACCGTGATAATCTGCGCCCTCACCGGACTCGTGCTCGTCTCCACCATCATCTCGCCCAACGGCGTCGACTCCACCTCCGGCGCCGAACTCACCAAACATGCATTCTCGCAGATACCATTGGTGGTAGGTGGAGTGAACATCGGTTCGGTGATGCTCTCCATCGCGATATTCACTTTCGCCTTCAGCACCATCTTGGGATGGAGCTACTATGGCGAAAAAGCGCTGGAATACTTGTGTGGCAGATACTACAAGATTGGGATGATTGTGTTTCGCATCCTCTTCATCATCGTCACCTTTGGCGGCGCGATTTGGACCGTGCAAGTGGTGTGGGCATTCGGCGACTTCGCCAACGCGCTGATGGCGATCCCCAACCTCATCTGCCTGTTATGCCTCAGCGGCGTACTGGTAAAAGAGACCCGGAAATACCTCTGGGAAAACCGCCTCGACGAAGAAAGCGACGACCTGGTAAAATAACCCCCACCGCTACCCTGCCATCCCCCACGGCCCTTATTTTTTAACCACAGATTACCCTGATTGCCCTGATCCCTTGCTACGCATCCCGACACCGGTTTTAGCAATGATTATTGTTTAAAAAGTTCGGAATGTGAACCGAGACGGACTAAATCTATTTGGTCGGTATCCGGATCAAACCAGATAAGCAAAAAGTCACTCTCAATATGGCATTCCATAAAACCGGCATAATTACCTGTAAGCATGTGTGGATGGTTTTCAGCCGAAATTGGAGTTTCTGATTGAAGCATATTGAGAATATTTCTAAGTTTCTCTAATTTTGTAGGATTATTTCGAAATCGTTTGTAATCCTTCTTATATTGAGTGGTGGGATGAAGTGTTTTCATAGACCCATCGATTTTTCCATTGCCTCGATAGAAGAAAGATTAAGAGGTGCAGTTTGTCTCAGAGAGCCACTTCGAGCTTCTTTCATTGCAGCAAGAGTCACATCATTGGGCTCATTATATGCGGCATCGAGTAGTAGAGTCTCAACATAATTGTTAAGACTTCTATTCTGACGCTTTGCGAGTTGACGCAAACGATCAATAAGATCAACCGACAAACGGAAACTATGAATTTTCTTGGGAACTACGATATCCATAAATGTAATATTTTATACTGCAAAGTTAATATAAATGTATTACATAAACAAGCACAACAACAAGAAAATACTTTTGCTACGCATCCCGACGGGCTGAAGACCCCCGCCGGGATGCGCGGATGCCTTAGCATTCACGATCATTTACGATCATTGCAAAAAAATCCGTGCAAATCCGAACAATCCGCAGTTCATCTACGATCATTGTGTCACGATCGCGCCGATGAACGGGTTTCCTCCGGAATTTTCTACTCGATGCCGTTTATCAGGTTGTAGAGATTTTCGAATTTGTCTACTACTCCGTATCTTACTTTCGAGGTTGATATGCGGTTGAACAACTTCTTGGCACATTCAGTCTTGGCTTTCTCTACGCCTCGCAGTTCCATTCCGTCGAGCGAGCCTTTGGTTTCAGCCACGAAGAAAACGTGTCGCACAGTACCGTCGTTGAACACAATAGCCCAGTCGGGAGCATAGTTGCCAACCGGCGTAGGAATTTTCAGCTTGCGTGGCAACTTGGCATAAACTTGCACTTCGGTAGCACCTTCAAGAGCCTCAGCAAATGCCTTTTCGCCCTCGCTATCGAAAGCAATGTATGGAGTTATGTGCTTCTGTGCTTCAATCACCTTGTTGATATTGAGTTTACGTTCAGGCACGAAGATGCTGCTGTCGTACTTGCCGGCAATGCGGTTGTAGGAAATATGCTCCACAATCATAGTAGCCTTTTGCTCACGAATAGTCTTAACCACGTTGCGGATAAATTCTTCCGGGTTGTTTTTGAACAACAGGATTTTATTGTCGATGCCTTGCAGTATCTTCACCACCGAGCGGCGAGTGAGCCTTGCACCGCGAGCGATGTCGCCCACGAGGTCGTAAGGCACGTTAGAGGTGCTTACGTCGGTCAGTTCGCTCGTCGTGGTTTTAGTGCTGCCAAACTCTGTTACTTTATCGCTGTCCTGTGTGCCCGTAACCTTTACATACTGCAACTTCGTAACAGTAAGGTTAGCTCGCAAAGCGGCAACGACTTTTTCTATGAGTTCGTTGCTGTCGTAATGAACGGTATAAACATACTTGTTGTTTATCTCGTTCCACATTTCCTGGAAACGTTCGTTGTCGAAGTTTTCGTTAAGGTTGTTCTCCGGCGTTGATGGCTCAACAGGCTCAACCATATCATCAAGCACTTTCGGATTGAAGATTCCTGCCACGAGTTTCATTACACCCTCGGAAATCGGCTGCAATTTCTGTGGCAATGGAGCAAGTTCGCCCTTGTCGGCAGCCGCGAGGTATGTAGGTGTAAGTCGTCCGTCGTCATCAACATAATCATTTTGATACAGATAGCCAATGATTGTAGAAGCCTCGGCAAGAGAAATTTTGTGCTGCTCGCCGGAAGCATCTTTCACGATGCGACCGAGGAAGTAGTCTTGCGATGCCGCCGTAACACGGTCGCGTAGAGCCTCGCGAGTTTCACGTTGGAGAGCCGAAGTGAAGTCGGCATAACTCTCGTTGGCAATCACAGTGAGCACGTTGATAGCGTGAATATCATCGCCGAGCGTCTGCTTGTCCTGACGCACACCGTCTTTGTCAACGCAAAGGCGCAAGCCACGGCCTACCTCCTGCCGCTTGGCGGTTGTGGAGTAGCTGTGGCGGAGTGTGCATATCTGGAACACATTCGGGTTATCCCAGCCTTCACGCAGAGCGGAGTGCGAGAAGATGAAGCGAGTTGGTTCTTCAAAACTGAGCAGTCGCTCCTTGTTTTTGAGTATAAGGTCGTAAGCAGAAATGTCGTCCGACATATCGGAGCCACGTTTCACCGTGCTGTTCACGGAGCGGCCTTTCTTGTCGATAGAGAAGTAGCCGCGGTGAGTTTCGTATGGGCGAAACCGACGCAGATATTTGTCGTAGTCGGTATCAAAAACGGTCATATACTTATTGACAAGTCGTGCGTATTCTTCCTCGAAGATACGCTGAAACTTGCCTTTCACCTCATTGCCTTCATCGTCGTATTGGCGATAGTTAGCCACTTCGTCGATAAAGAAAAGCGAGAGGCATTTAATGCCACGGTTGAAAAGCTCCTTTTCTTTCTCGAAGTGTGCACGGATTGTCTCACGAATCTGCACGCGTTGCATAGCTTCCTCGTTGCTATCGCCAATCACTTCGCCGCAGGAGATAGTAGTGCCGTTAAGGAACGTAACATAGCCACGCCCGCGAGGATTAATCTCCGTCACGGTGAAGCCCTCATATTCAGCGAGTCCGCTTTCGGCTCGCAAGTCATCGCCCACGTCAAATTTCTTGATTTCACGGCGGATTGCTCCGGCAGCGTTGCGAG